>NZ_JBEUEL010000027.1:0-41056 GCF_041725775.1 Pueribacillus sp. YX66
GAGAAGGAATTCATAGAGCTACTCTTCTATATCCGAGAACACGATAACTTAGACGATGTCATGAAAGCAGTCAATCAATTAAGCATGATGGGTCCAAGCCATGTCACAACCGAGAAGATCGTCTTTATTTGTGAACAAGTGGAGCCTATAGAGTCACAATCGCTTTACCGTGATGAGACTACGGCTCAATCCGAACACAATTTGAAAGCTTATGCAGATCTCTTTCAACAACAGGAGGAAGAGGTGACGCACTGTGGATAAAAAACAGCGATTGGTAGAGTTATGCAGAATTACGGTTACCAAGTATTCGTCACATGGTTCAAGAAGAAACGTCATTTAAAAATCCAGATGAAGCATTTGATGTGTTGCTTCAGGTGCTTCTCCAAGAACAAAGCGATCGTTTCGTACGTGCGAAACAAAACCGAATCCGAGCAGCGAATTTCCCGCAAAAAAAGCTGTTGGAAGAATTAGTAGAAGAGACCTTACCCGAACAGGCAAGACAAAAGCTACCTCATTTAAAGACACTTGAATTTGTAAAGGAAGGACAAAATGTCATTTTAGCTGGTTCTCCTGGTACAGGGAAAACACATCTAACGATTGGACTTGGAATGGAAGCATGTTTAGCCGGCTATAAAGTGTTTTTTGCGACGGTACCGTCGTTCATCAATCAACTAAAAGAACACCGTTCTGAACGAACATTACGGTCCTTTGAATTAAAGTTTGAGAAGTATGATCTTGTGATTATTGATGAGCTCGGTTATATCTCTTTTGATAAAGAAGGTGCGGAACTCTTATTCACCCACCTCTCTTTACGGGCTGGAAGAAAATCAACGATCATTACAAGTAATTTACCATTTCTAAAATGGCAAGAAATCTTCCACGACCCTGTTCTGACCGCAGCACTAACCGATAGACTGACGCATAAATCACATGTCATCAATATGAATGGCCCTTCCTATCGAATGAAAGAAACGCAGGAATGGATCAATTTTGAAGCCAATCAAGTGGATCAAAATTAAATTGCGAAGTGGATCACTTTTCACTTGCGAAATACAAAAAAACAGCAAAAAACCGAGTCATGACTGCCATTACCAAGTTTATCGAAAAGAAGCTAGGACTTAAGGTCAATATGGAGAAAAGTCGAATTTCTCGTCTAGCCAAACGAAGTTTTTAGGTTTTGGATTTTACTTTGACCCAAATAAAAAGCAGTTTCAACCGAGACCGCATGAGACGACTGTTCAGAAATTCCAACGAAAACTTCGGTCAAGAATTCGTGTCATCATTTGGAAACAATGCAAGAACAACAAGAAGAGAATCAACGCTCTTGTCCAACTCGGTATACCCGAAGGAGAAGCGAAAGGCTTAACTTACTGCCGAAAAGGCTATCGTTTTATTGGATTATCGAAAGTCATCCATCGAGCATTATTAAACAAACGTTTAGGGCAAAGGGGAATTTCCTTTGCCCTAAATTATTATCTAAAAGTACACATTGAAATATAAATTGAACCGCCGTATGTACGTACGGTGGTGTGAGAGGAAAGTTAATCAACATTCCCTTCTACTCGATCTTTAAGAGAGAAGAAATTAGTTTTGTGCTAAGATAATGAAGTAAACGACATAAACAAGATTGCGGAAAGAGTGAGAATTACAATGTACTCAATATTAAAGGATATTCAAGTTCGTTATGGGGAAACTGATCAAATGGGAGTTGTTTATCATGCGAACTATATTATTTGGTTTGAATTAGGTAGAACGGAATTAATTCATAGTCTCGGATTGAGTTATGTAGAAATGGAAAAGAAGGGGATTATTTCTCCAGTTATTGATGTGCAAGCATCTTATAAAAAACCCGTTCGATACGGAGATAAAGTGAAAGTAAAAACTTATATCAAAAAATATGATGGGTTAAGAGTAACGTATCACTATGAAGTATTAAATGGAGAAAATGAAGTGTGTGTGACGGGTGAAAGTGTACATATTTGTGTTATTAAAGACAACTTTCGTCCAATTGCCATTCGAAAGCATTTACCAGAATGGCATGAAGCGTATGAAAAAGTGAAGTTGAGTTGATCTTGAAATGGCATTTGGAATAACGAGAAGTGAGTTAAGCAAATGGAAGTATAAAGTGTTGCAAGGGGAAATCGCTTTTTTAACTCATTACTGGTTTGATGAACGTTTTCCCGAGGCTAATACAGTAACAAAAGTAGGTTGTATTGATATTGAGCGATTAATCTATTGGGGAAAGCAATACAATTTGAAAGACTCTTGGATCGATAGAAGAAATGCGTTTCCGCATTTTGATCTAATTGGGGAAAGGCAAATATTCATTTTAAAAAAAGAAAAACAATGGGATCAAATTCATCGTTTTCAGTTAATTCGTCAAACATGGGATTGAGTCATTGATGAAAAAAAGATTATTGTTAATGAATATTTTTCTTGTTGCTATTTTGTTAATTGGGTCATCGATTTATTTTTTTAAAATGAAGGTAAGTAATCATAAAGCGATTGAAGCGGTAACAGTTCAAATTTTACCTGAACGTACACAATTAATTGAAAGGAAACGAGTAAATATTATAGGATTAGGTGATTCACTAACTGTAGGTGTTGGTGATCCATCTAGTCAAGGATATATCGGTATCGTGAAAGAAAAATTAGAAATGAAAAACGTCATTACAGTTCATTTAAAAAATGAAGCGAAAAAAGGATTGCGTAGTGAGCAATTAGTAAAAAAATTGAAGAAAAAAAAATTACGTGAAGACGTAAAAGAAGCAGATGTTATTTTCCTTTCACTAGGTGGAAATGATATAATGAACGTGTTTAAAAATCATTTTTTTCATTTGAACGTTCATTTATTTGAAAAACAAAGTGAAGATTTTGCAAGTAACTTAAAACAAATTATGCATCTCATTCGTAAAGAAAATACCGACGTTCCAGTTGTTATGATTGGATTGTTTAACCCATATTTCACTTATTTCTCAGAAATTGTTGAAATTAATCAAATCATCCACATATGGAATACCGAATCAAAAGAAGTGCTTAGTCAATTTAATGATGCGTATTTTGTTGAGATCGACTCCATTTTTTCTAATGATAACGATGTGTTGTTACACGAAGATAACTTTCATCCAAATCGAGAAGGATACGAACGTATAGCCGAAACAGTGATGAAAGAGTTACATGAGCAACAGATCATTAGATAGTGAATGTTTTTTTGGGGAGAGTGAGATGAGCGAATCTTTTCAAACGATCATTGAAAAATTAAGTGAAAATTATAGTGTGCAATCATTAATTCCAAACACGGCTACTTTTATATTTATTTTAGAATCTCCACATGTTCAAGAGTTAAAACATCAAGCGCCTATCGCTGGTTCTTCAGGTAAAACGATGACAACTAAGCTGCTTGGGGAAACGTATAATCAGCCGTTAGGTTTACTAATTAAACAGAATCTTGAGGTAAGAAATTACGAGACCTTGTTAAATAAAATTGGGGTTATGAATGTTTCGAACATTCCGTTGCAACGAAAAGCATATAACGACGAACAACTTGTCCATCGTTACGAGTCATTTTTTACTTTGTTGGAAAAAATAAGAACGACAAACGAAAAAACAACATATGCTTCAGAGAAATTGAATGAATTACAATGCATCCTATTATCCCGTTTTAACAGTGAGTTAGAAAAACTGCTTGATCGGAAATGTACAATCATCCCATGTGGTCGATTTGCACAAAAATTTTTAAAACTATCGACCGTGAGAGGCGAGGATTGGACGATTATTCATAATATCCCTCACCCGTCTTATAATTCTTGGAATCAAGCAAAGTATAAACAAAAAATCGATGAACTTCTACAAGCATTTATCTATCGTTAAACGGTTTAGAAATCATTAAAAATTGGAATTATAGTAATAAAAGTTCAAAATTTTAAGGAGATATTCATTTGAAAACGTTTTATGAGTTTAATTTAAGCCACGAAGTGATTCAATCAGTTAGCGCGCTAGGATTTGAAGCGGCTACACCGATTCAAGAACAAACTATTCCACTTGCGCTTGAAGGTAAAGATGTTATCGGACAAGCTCAAACGGGGACAGGAAAGACTGCGGCGTTCGGAGTTCCAATCATTGAAAACAGTGATAAGCAAAACCGAGCAATCCAAGCGGTTGTGTTAACGCCAACGCGAGAATTAGCAATTCAAGTTGCGGAAGAACTAAATAAACTCGGGCAACATAAAGGGATTCGAACTGTACCGATCTATGGAGGTCAAAGTATTGATCGCCAAATTCGAGCATTAAAAAATAAACCTCAATTAATTGTTGCAACACCTGGGCGATTAATGGATCATATGCGCCGAAGAACGATACGTTTTCAAGGAATTAAAACAGTCGTTTTAGACGAAGCGGATGAAATGTTGAATATGGGGTTTGTTGAAGATATTGAATTGATTTTAAGTGAAATGCCGACCGAACGACAAACGTTACTATTTTCAGCAACGATGCCGAATCAAATTCGCATGCTAGCTGAGAAGTTTATGGATAAACCACAATTAATTAAAATTAAAGCTAAAGAAATGACTGTTTCGAATATCGAACAACAGTATATTGAAATACAAGAGAAAAAGAAATTTGATGTATTGTGCCGTTTCCTTGACATTCAAGCGCCAGAACTTGCCATCGTGTTTGGGCGAACGAAAAAGCGTGTTGATGAACTTTCTGAAGCATTGATTAAACGAGGATACTTTGCCGAAGGTATTCATGGCGATTTAACACAATTAAAGCGTGATCAAGTCATTCGTAAGTTTAAAGATAAAACGATTGAAATTATGGTAGCGACAGATGTGGCAGCGAGAGGGTTAGACATTTCTGGTGTCACACATGTCTATAACTTTGACATTCCACAAGACCCTGAAAGTTATGTCCACCGAATCGGAAGAACAGGACGAGCAGGACATACAGGGTTAGCGATAACATTTGTTACACCGAGAGAACTAGACCATCTAAAAGTGATTGAACGAGTGACGAAGAAAAAAATTGTTAAAATAGCAATTCCAACTTATCAAGAGCTATTAGTCGGTCAACGCCAGCATGCGATCGACGCATTGTTACAAACAGTAGAGGAAGAAGATTTAAAAGAATATAAAGTAGCTGCTGAGCAATTATTGGAAGATATAGACTCCGTTCAATTAGTGTCAGCTGCATTAAAATTGATAACAAAAGAACCGAATACAACGCCAGTTAAATTAAGTGCGATTGAGCCATTAAGAGCGAAGAAAACAAAACGGAGAGAAAATAAAAAGCGTAATTATAGTAGAAACCGTGAGCGAAGATATAGAAAGAAGCAGAGCCAGTCAAGAAGACAAAGATAAAATTGTTAATCATGGGTCTCCTCCCGTAACAAGCTGCCCTTTTCAAAATGATGGGGCAGTTTTTCATTGCATCATGTTATTGAACCTAGTGTTTGTTTAATTAACCTTGATAACATTTCTAATGGACCTGATATGTTAAAATATAAGTACTATAGATAAAGAGTGGGGAACAAGTGATGAATATAAAAGTTTCGGAGAGAGTGACAGAAGACATCATAACTGAATGGGTCAATCGCCTAGCGGTTATTCGACACCGAATGCAAGAAAAAGGTGATGATGCGAGCGGGGAAAAAATGTGGCAGCTTATTCGTAAAGCTCAAAAACGTGAATTTTCTATTGGTTTTTGTGGGCATTTTTCAGCTGGAAAATCAAGTATGATTAATGAACTGTGGAATGAAAGCTTATTACCGTCGAGTCCGATTCCGACGAGTGCAAATTTGGTGAAAGTGAGAACTGGTGAACCGTGGGCACGGGTTTATTTTAAAAATCGTGATCCAGTCCAGTTTGCCTATCCGTACGACATTAACAAAGTAAAAGCCTATTGTCTCGATGGCGATGAGGTGGACTCTGTTGAAATTAGTCATCCGAGCGAACATTTTCCGAATCAAGTTGCAATTTTAGATACTCCGGGCATTGACTCAACGGACGATGCTCACCGTGTTGCGACAACGTCTTCACTTCATTTAGCTGATGTCGTTTTTTATGTGATGGATTATAATCACGTCCAATCGGAATTAAATTTTCATTTTGCAAAAGAAATTAAAGAGCAAGGGAAACGCCTTTACTTTGTCATTAACCAAATTGATAAGCATCATGAAGGAGAACTTCCATTTTCTGAGTTTAAACGTGGAGTAAAGATGGCGTTTAATCATTGGAATATTGATCCAGACGGCATTTTCTATACATCATTGATGCAACAAATTGACTTTAATGAGTTAGACGAATTAAAACAGTTTATTCAATCGTTAATTGAAAAGAAAGACGAACTCTTTATTAGCAACATTCAAAAGGCATCCGCAACTATCATTAATGAACATATGCAATGGATACAAGCTAAACATGAGGAGAAAAGAGAACAGTTTCAAACTACGATCGCATCTGCTGACGTCAGTCGAGTAAAAGAGGATTATGAAAATGCTTTACATCGTAAAGAGAAACTTGAAGGTAAGCTTGAACATTTTGAACAAGAAATAAAAATCGAAATCGCAAACATATTAAAAAATGCGATTCTAATGCCTTTTGAAACACGAGACCTTGCGAAACAGTATTTGGAGGCAAACGAAGAGAATTTTAAAGTTGGTTTTTTATTTTCCAAAAACAAAACTGAACAAGAGCGACAGCGAAGAATGGATGCGTTTTATACTAATTTTATGGAAAAGGTGACTTCACAACTCGACTGGCACATTAAACAATTACTTGTTGAACAAGCGAAACAGAATGAAATTAACGACAATACGCTATTTACATCAATTTATGATGAAGACATCGATATTCCAATTGAGATATTAAGTGAACAAATAAAAACCGGTGCAAGTGTAAACGGTGACTATCTTTTAAAATATGCGGAAGACGTTGCAGACGAAGCAAAGAAAATTTATCGAGCTTTTGCGTTTAAAATGGTTGATAAGCTATTAGCTCGGCTTAGATCAAATGTTAATGATGAACTAAAGGAGCTTAAGACGACTATTGAACAAAATGAAGGGGTCATTCGTGCCCTAGAGGCAGAAAAACGGCTTCAGCAAGCAGAACAACACATTTATGAACAATTCCATTCGATATTATTAGAAAAATCTACAATTTCTTCTGCTGAAGTCGCAGATGCATTATCAAGCCTTCCAGCTGACCCACAGGTTACGATTGTCCATGACGAGGAGGAAATTAACGCTTCACAACAAATAAGTGAGCGAGAGCGACAATCGCAGCCGAATCATCATGAAAAAAGTGTGCGTGAACCGAATCCGATCGAGAATGTCGAAGAAACAATAAATAAACTTAAATTGTTCGCTCATGAAGTAAGTGAAATAAAAGGGTTTACGACGATAGCGAAAGAAATGCAAGAGCGGGCAAATCGTTTAGAACATCAACGTTATACCGTTGCATTATTTGGAGCGTTTAGTGCAGGGAAGTCTTCGTTTGCAAATGCGTTAATCGGGCATCCCGTACTACCTGTATCACCAAATCCAACAACGGCTACGATTAATAAAATTATGCCTGTTGATGAAAAACATCGTCATGGAACGGTTGTCGTCAAAATGAAGTCTAAAAAAGATCTATTTCATGACATTGAGACGTCGATGAAATTTTTAGATGAATCGATCGAATCTCTACAATCCGTAGAAAAGAAAATCGCAACGATTCATAGCGAAAACTTACAACCGAAAGCAAAACCGCATTATGCTTTTTTAAAGGCAGTTGAAAAAGGAATCGAGTTTTACCGTAAACGCGCTGGTAAAGAGTTTGTCATTTCGTTAGATGAATTTCAATCTTTTGTTGCACAGGAAGAAAAAGCGTGTTTCGTCGAATGGGTTGAGCTTTATTATGATTGCTCATTCACTCGACAAGGAATTACGTTAGTTGATACACCTGGAGCTGATTCAATTAATGCTAGACATACAGGTGTAGCATTTGAATATATAAAAAATGCTGATGCTATTTTATTTGTAACGTATTACAATCATGCTTTTTCACACGCTGATAAAGATTTTTTAACACAACTTGGAAGAGTAAAAGACGTTTTTGAATTAGATAAAATGTTTTTCATTGTCAATGCTGCAGATTTAGCTAAATCTGATGAAGAGTTATCCTTAGTTTTAACTCACGTTGAAAATAATTTACTTCAACATCAAATTCGTAAGCCGAGAATTTTTCCAATTTCAAGCCAAGTCGCGTTGTTGTCACGTCTAGGGAAAAGTGGTGAAATAACGGATAAACAATACGAGAGATTAAAAGAATTACTTCACGAAAATGAAAGCGAAAAGAACGGATTATTTGAGAAAGGGTTTGCTTCCTCCAAGATTGAAACGTTCGAACGTGCATTTCACCAATTTATTCATGTTGAATTGACAAGTACAGCAGTAGCAGCAGCAAAGACGGAGATGACACGAACGATTGCAACATTACATGATTGGCTTTCGTCAGCAAAACAAGGGGAAGAAGTACGTTTACAGCAAAGAAAAGAGACAGAAAAAACTAGAAGAAGCTTAGTCGAACTTATCGAAACGATTCATCCGACTTCAGAAAAACAAGCGCTTCTTCAAGAGATTGAAGAGTTATTTTATTATGTGAAACAACGGTTGTTTTTACGGTTTAACGATCGATTTCAAGAAGCATTTAATCCAGCTGTACTTCAAATCGATGAACGATCAATAAAGGAAAAATTAAAAATTAGTTTACAACAACTCGTTGATTCAATTGAATTTGATTTAGTTCAAGAAATGAGAGCAACTTCATTACGAGTTGAAGCTTTTTTGCGTAAACAAGTAACAGCGGTTTTTAAACAAGCTGAAGATAACATTCATAATCTCGTTTCCGCTAAGTTTTTACATTCATTTGAGCTTGGAAAAATTGAGATTCCGAACTTCCAAGAATCGTTTTATTCGTTGAATATACAGTCTTTATATCCACTTCTAGCGATGTTTAAAAATCCGAAGCAGTTTTTTGAGCATAACGGGCAAATTGAGATGCGAGAAGTGTTTGAAGATGCGCTACAACAACCAGTGGATCATTATTTACAAGTGAACTTTGAGCAGTTTAAAACATATTATGAAAACGAATTTTCATGCGGAATTGAGGCAATGCAAAAACAACTTGAAAAAGAAATTGAAGATTACTGCGAAGGAAAACTTTCAGTCCTTTCTGCTACCGTTGATCTTGAACACTTAGAAACGACATACAATAAAATAAAGGCACTATAAAAGAACTTGGCTCACACCAAGTTCTTTTAATCATTAGCATTTGTTTTTATTTTAGATAGAGATAAAGTGCACTCATATCTTGATCACCATGACCGGAATCAACAGCTTTTTTAAGCATGTCCGTTAGCTTTTTACCGATAGGCAATGGGATATTTTGTTCATCTGCAAGCTCACCGGCAATTCTTAGATCTTTATGTAACAGTTTCATAGCAAAGCCAGGATGATATTCATTTTTCGAGATGAAGTTTTCATAGTGTCGGTCAAATACACGGCTTTGGGCATAGCTTGCATGCAATATATCAAAAAGTACGTTAGAATCGACACCCATTTTTTCTCCAAGATTTAATGCTTCGGCGACCGCTTGCGTATGGAAACCAACCATTAAGTTGTTAACGAGTTTGACAATGGATCCGCTACCACAATCTCCGACATGGTAAATATTTTCGCCTAACACTTCAAATAAAGGCAACATTTCATCAAAGGCGTCTTTGTCGCCTCCGACCATGATGCTTAATGTCCCTGCTTCAGCGCCAAAGTTACCCCCGCTAATTGGTGCATCGAGAAAACGTATTTTTTTCGCTTCGGCTTGTTCATAAACTTGTCGATTTAACGTAGGAGAGACTGTACTAAAATCGATGATGATTTGTCCAGCACGTCCGTTGTTTACAATCCCATCCTCTCCTAATATTACTTTTTCAACATCTTCTGGGAAAGGCAGGCACGTCATAAGCACATCACATTTTTCAATCACTTCTTGTAGTGTATACCCAGCTTCTCCGCCAGCATCGATAAATTGTTGCTCTTTCCCTTTACTGCGATTTAATCCGATTACTCTATAATTTGCTTTCACTAAATTTTTTGCCATTGGCAATCCCATTGCACCTAACCCAATAAAGCCAATTACTTTAGCATTTGACATTAATGATCTTCTCCTTCCATCATTTTCATTTATTTTAACACAGTTTTATGCATGTCCCGGGTAAATTTATAAGATTAATATTCTGAAAAGACTAAAAATAGATTGAAATTTCATTCATTATTCGATATAATAAAAAAAAGCAGAGGAGGAACAAACATGAGAAATGAGAGCTCCTACAAAGAAAATATGAAGAAATCTGCTATGGAAAAACAGAGAAAAGACAATGCTTTTATGCTCGATCTCTTTTCTCAAATGGTCATTGATGAATCGATTTTGAAGTCAAAACGTGAAAAACTTTTAGATTTAATTGACGATGCACTTGATAAAAGGGATGAAAAAAAATTTTATAGTTTGTCACAACAATATAAAGAGATGATGAAACAAATTTATAAATAAGTAATTTTAGCCCCCTTTTGATACGCAAAAGGGGGGTTTATTGTTTATATCGGTTGAACTATAGTCGTAAACCATTGTCGTGTTTCAGCTATAAATGAATGGTTTCCGACGACTACAATGAGATCGTTTTTTGATTGGTTTAAAGCATGCTTCACTGCTTCTTCGGGTGATGAAACAACTTCACACGGCAACAAGTGTGACGAATAGTGGAAAATTTCTTGTTCATGAAAAGATTTATAGCCTTTTGTCGGTTTGCTTATAATACATCTTTTCGTAAATGGCGCCAGTGTATGAACGACTCCTTTATAATCTTTGTCTCTTGATAGACCGACAATAGCAACGACGTTTTTACGTGAAAAGTATGTGATCACTTCACGTAAATAAGTAGCAGAATGTTCGTTGATCGTTGCATCAGCGATAACGACAGGTTCGTCTAAAAGTAGTTCACATTTTCCGAAATTCGTTAACGTTTTTAGCCATTGGTGAATCTCTGTTTGGTTGATCATTTTACCAAGTATTCTTTCACACGTTTGCACTGCAAGTGCAATGTTCTCACATTGAAATGAACCGAACAAAGGAACGTGCAAATTTTTGTATATTGCACGGCTCGTTTTAAAATCAAACGTCATTCCAGATTTTGAAATGTCCGAATGTAAAACAGAAAAGTCACGCTCGTACGTAAAAACATTCTCATGAGCCGCAAGTGATTTGTCTATTTCTTTAACAATATTTTTTTGTTGTTTACTAATTAAAGTGACTGAATTTTTTTTAATAATTCCAAGTTTATGCGTAATAATGTGCGATATCGTAGGACCGAGTTCGTCGATATGCTCATTAAAGATCGGGGTAATTACAGACCATTGGTTGTGTACGACATTCGTATCGTCATTTTTGCCACCTTTTCCCGCTTCTAAAATGATAAAGTCAACCTGTTTTTCGGAAAAATAAAGTAAAGCAATTGCTAAATTTATGGCGATAGGACCTAAATATTCATTCGCTTTCAGACGTTCAACGATTTTATATACGTGTGGGGCAACACGGTTGGCTAGACGAACAAAGTCTGAATCTGAAATGGGTATCCCATTTACTTGAACTCTCTCATTAAACGATATGTAATGAGGAGAGGTAAATAATCCCGTTTTGTACCCTAAACGATGTAATAACGATGAAATAAATGAAGCGGTTGATCCTTTTCCTTTGCTACCTGTAACGAGAACGATTTGTTTGTGATTATCTGGAGATCCGAGCGAATTTAAAAGTTCACGGGCAAGATATTGGACTCTAGTTATTTCATCTGAGCTTGTTTTTGCTTTATTATAAGATGAATAAATGAGGTCGATAGCTTCAGTTTTTGTTTGAATCATATCTATATACCTTAAAAAGCCGCATAAGCTGCGGCTTTTTCCCTTTTTTACTCCCAATAATATGGTGTCTCTTGATAAACATAATAATTAAGCCAGTTGCTAAAGAGAAGATTCGCATGTGAGCGCCAAGTGTGAAGTGGTAGCTTATTCGGGTTATCGTCTGGAAAATAATTTTTTGGTATTGCAATTTCCAGCCCTTTGTTTAGATCTCTTTCGTATTCGTCCCTTAATGTACAGGCATCATATTCGAGGTGACCTGTAATAAAAATTTGTGAGCCACTTTCGTTTACAACGATTGTTACACCCGCCTCCTCTGACTCACATAAAATGGATAATTCTCTCACATTTTCAATCTCTTCTCGGCGAACTTCAGTATATCGCGAATGGGGAATATAAAAAAGGTCATCAAATCCCCTTAATAATCTAACATTATATTTTAACAAACGGTGTTCAAAGATCCCAAATATTTTTTCGTCTAAATCATACTTTTGTATATCGTAGTGATAATATAGGCCTGCTTGAGCACCCCAACATATGTGCAATGTTGACGTAACGTTCGCTTTCGTCCATTCCATGATGTCTTTTAGTTCATCCCAATACGTCACATCAGTAAAGTCAAGGTGTTCAATAGGTGCACCAGTGATGATCATGCCATCAAACTTTCGATGTTTTATATTTTTAAACGTTGTGTAAAATGAATCTAGGTGTGATTTAGCTGTTGTTTTTGGTTGATGCGTTTCAGGAATGATTAACGTAATGTTGACTTGCAATGGTGAATTCCCTAACAATCGAAGTAATTGTGTTTCAGTTTTAACTTTTTCAGGCATAAGGTTAAGTATAACAATATTTAAAGGCCTAATATCTTGGGTATAGGCTCGTTGGTTATCCATTACAAATATATTTTCTTTCTCTAATATTTCTTTAGCTGGTAAGTCAGTAGGGATATTTATTGGCATAGCAAAAAAGCTCCTTATTCCATATTTTTGATCGTGGTGTCACGTGTATCATTTATTTTATCATATAAATTATAAAAATAGCACATAAGTAAGCTTAATCACTTGGATGTTTTAATTGTTACAGAGGGGGATTACTGAGTGGAAAGAAAACTCGTTGTTCATAAAGTGAACGAATTGCTTGATACCTTTTGTCAAGATTGTTTTTTAAATAAATATTTACGTCAGACATACGGTAAAAATCATGCGCAGCGTTTTTGTATCCAACAATGTTCTGTAGGTGACGAATTAAAAACGTATGGAAAAATGTTAGTTAGTCGTGACAGTTAAGATAATTACATAAATGATAATTAATATGCATATTGTATCCGTTTTTTGAACGTGTTCGAAACCGTTTCTTTTGGGGAAGTTACGGGCTTTTCTTCGGACACATTGCTAATGAAGCCGAAGTTGTACTTTCACAATTAGGAATTTTTGTCCCTTCCGCTTCAAAAGGGTACAGTTACAGACTAAAAATGCGCACAAATATTGACTTTTCCACTTATATTGGTAATAATTATGGTAACATTATATTAGGTTTGCTATGATAGGGATTAGTAAAAAGACCGTCTTGTATTAGAGAGTAGGATTCACGGCTGAAAGATCCTATTACATGACCCTTTTGAACCTGCCCTTGAGCTGTCAACGTACAAGTTTGACCGGAACACACCGTTATCGATTGAAGTGGACATTTAATATACGTGTCAAAAAAGGTGGTACCACGGAAAACTTTCCGTCCTTTTATAGGATTGGAAAGTTTTTTCTTTAATCTGCAAGTTGTCATATGGAAAGGTGAAAGAAATGAGGAAACAACGAATCGTCGTAAAAATTGGTAGCAGCTCTTTAACAAATGATAATGGGAGCTTATCGTTAAGCAAATTAAATGAGCATGTCGATGCGATTGCAAAAATTAAACGAGCAGGCAATGAAGTTGTCCTCATCTCATCCGGTGCGGTAGCAGCTGGTTTTCATAAACTTGGTTATCCGACACGACCTGTTACGATTGCAGGTAAACAATCGGCTGCTGCAGTTGGTCAATCGCTGTTAATGCAAAGCTATGGAGAATCGTTTTCACGGTTTGATATCGTTACAGCACAAATGTTGCTTACGAGAAATAATTTTAAAAATCGTGATCAATACCGCAATATTTACCAAACATTATCTGAATTACTACATCGAAATGTTCTGCCGATTATCAATGAAAATGATTCAGTTTCTGTGGAAGAACTTACTTTTGGTGATAACGATATGTTATCAGCGCTCGTTAGCGGAATTATTAGTGCTGATTTTTTAATTATTTTAACAGATACAAATGGCTTATATAATAAGGACCCTAGAATGAATTCAGATGCAAAAAAATATAACTTCTTAAAAGAAATCACTAGTGAGTTAATGGCACAAGCAAATGAAAATGGCTCATCTGTTGGAACAGGCGGCATGCGTTCGAAGCTTGAAGCTGCAAAAACAGCATTGTCACTTGGAGTAAAATGTTTTATTGGAAAAGGATTCGGAGAAAACAAGCTTCTTGATGTTTTAAATGGTAAAGGTGATGGCACATACATCGGGGCACCAACCTCATATTGGGTGAAAAACAATAAACAGTGGCTTGCGTTACATTCACCGATTTCCGGAGCCCTTGTCGTTGATAAAGGAGCAGAAGAAGCGTTGCTTATGAAGGGAAGAAGTCTTTTACCAGCTGGGGTTGTAGCGGTCGAAGGTCATTTTACAGTTGGTAACGTCGTTGAGATTAAAAATATAGCTGGTCAGCAAATTGCAAAAGGTGAAGTTAACTATTCTTCAGATGAATTACTTAAAGTAAAAGGAATGCCGAGTGAAAAAGCGAAGAATATTACGAAACGTACTGTAAGTGAAGTTATTCATCGTGACCATATGATTGTACGTACATTATTGGAAAAGGAGCGAGAGCAATGGAATTAATTGAAAAAGCAAAAAAAGCAAAGACTGCTTCTGCATTCGTCTCGATCGCATCAACAGAAGAAAAAAATCATGCGTTAAAAACAATTGCAGAAGAACTAATCAAAAATAAAGACTACATTATAGAGCAAAATAAACTTGATCTTGAAAATGGAAGACAAGATGGTCTTAGCAGCGCATTACTTGATCGTTTAGCAATTAATGAAGTACGCCTTCAAGGAATTGCAGACGGATTAAACGAAGTGGCACAGTTAGATGATCCGATCGGTGAAGTGATGGAATCATGGGATCGTCCGAATGGCCTTCAAATTGAAAGTGTTCGTGTACCAATAGGTGTTGTCGGAATGATTTACGAAGCAAGACCAAATGTAACCGTGGATGCAGCTGGATTATGTTTAAAAACAAGCAATGCTGTTATTTTACGTGGCAGTTCATCTGCGATTGAATCGAATAAGGCGCTAGTGTCGATTATTCACAAAGCGTTAGCCAAAACTTCGCTTCCTGTGGATGCCGTTCAACTGTTGGAGGACACAAGCAGAGAAACAGCAGCAAAATTGTTTAAGTTAAACGAATATCTCGATGTACTCATTCCGCGGGGTGGAGAAAATTTAATTCGCACAGTTGTTAACAATGCTACAATTCCAGTTTTAGAAACGGGTGCTGGGAATTGTCACGTATTCATCGATGAATCTGCAAATAAAGAGATGGGGATTCAGATTGCAATAAATGCAAAAGTACAGCGTCCATCTGTTTGCAATGCAATTGAAACACTACTCGTTCACAAAGAGTGGGCGAAACAACATTTAATTGATTTATTAAAAGAATTGGAAGCGAATGGTGTTGAATTGTACGGTGATGATTACGTTGTCAGTCAACATGATGGAGTGAAAGAAGCAACAGAAGAAGATTGGGCGACTGAATATCTTGATTTAGTGTTAGCGGTAAAAACGGTTGAAAATGTTGAGGAAGCAATCGCTCATATTAATCAGTACGGCACAAAACATTCTGAGGCGATTGTAACTGAAAATAGCGAAAGTGTTAAACGTTTTTTCCAAAGTGTCGATGCTTCTTCGCTTTATCATAATGCTTCCACACGATTTACGGATGGGTTTGAATTTGGATTTGGAGCTGAAATCGGAATTAGTACTCAAAAGCTTCACGCACGCGGACCGATGGGGCTAAAAGCATTAACGACAAACAAATATGTAATTAAAGGTAAAGGACAAATTCGTTCTTAAATGCGTATACACAATGCACAAAAAATCCGAAGAATTATTTCACTTCGGATTTTTCTTTTTTGGAAAAATAATCAAGCAGTCCCATCGAGAAGACTTGTAAATCCATTTGTAATATTTTATAAATCACATGATTTTTCGGAACATTGTATTTATCAAGCACAATTGAAATTTTTTCAAGTAACCGTTTTACGAGTTCATCAACACTTTTTCCTTCACGATAGACATCTTCTCCTGTTTTTACATAAATAGGTAACCAATGTTGAATTTGACTGTAAACTTCTTGAACATTTTCGGCTACACTAAAATGACCAAAATAAATTCGCTCAACACCTAAATTTTTAATCCGCTCTAATGACTGTAACGTTTTGTCGGGATCAAATTGGTTAGGAGATGTTGCTGGTAAATATAATTTAAAACCAAACTCTTCAATCTGTTTATGTTGAACCCCCAATGTATCACCGATGAAGATTCCATTACTTATCGGATCGTAAATGCTGAAATGGTGATTTGCATGTCCAGGTGTATCGAGAAACAACAATTCGCAATTTGCGCTGATTTGTAACGTTTCATTATCATCTTTGATCATCACTCTTTCTTCTGGTACTGGTAAAATTGGCTTAAAAAGCGAATCAAATTGAGGACCATAAACTGCTTTTGCCCCTTGTATTAGTCGAGATGGATCGATCATGTGTCTCGCTCCTCTCGGATGAACGACAAGCTTCGCATTTGGGCATTTTTCCATGAGTAAACCTGCGCCACCAGCGTGATCAAGGTGGACATGAGTGACGATAATGTACTTTACTTCCATAAGGTCGATTTGTAATGAGTCAAGTCCTTTCAAAATGTGTGGAATTGATGAACTCGCACACGTTTCAATTAACGTAATGTTTTCTTCTTGAATGACATATGTACCTGTTCGTTCACTTATTCCTAAATCAATACCATCAATAAGGTGGATTCGATTACCGAGATCAATTGGTATAGCTGTAGTCAAATTTTGCAACCCCCTCAATTTTTTAGAAAACGTCATACATTTATTTTACGGTAACCGTTTTCAATTGTAAATTGAATACTCCGAACTGTTGGATTGGGATATTTTTTGTAATGTAATTCAGTTTGAAACTTCTCATACTAACTGTAATCTCCTACAAACAGAAGGGGGATTATGTATGCAGACACACGAATATGATGCAACCTTATTCTACCTCCATCGCATGGCTTGCACTGAGTTAATGACAATCATGACATTGACCGCTGATGACTTTTTAGCCAAAAAAATTGAAAACTTTGTTAAAGCGTACATGTATGATCCAGACTTTACAAAAGTAGAGCGAGCTTACAATTCATTGTTACGTTATCTTGACCATGTTTTCGTGTCTCATATCGATGAACGAGTTGAAATTGTGACACTCACATAAGGAGCCAATCTTAATACGGCTCCTTTTTTTTATTCATGATACACTAAACATAGTGAAAATGGTGTAGGAGGAGTAACATGTACGCTTCAAACTTGATGTCAAAATTTAAAACGAGCATTTTTACAGAAATGGCTCAACATAAACAACAGAAAATATCTGAAGGGAAAGAAATGTTTGATTTAAGTATTGGAAGCCCTGATTTGCCACCGCCACCGTTCGTACTTGAAGAGTTAATGTCTGCGGTTCAGCAACGAAATCATTACGGTTACACGTTAAAGGGCACAAGTGAATTTAATGAAGCCGTTGCTCATTTTTACAAAAGGCGATATACAGTCGATTTAGATGAAAATAGAGAAGTTGTACAATTATCTGGTTCACAGGAAGGGCTCGTACATCTACCCCTTGTATTAGTAAATCCAGGTGATCTCGTATTGCTTCCGAATCCATGTTACCCCGCTTATCAAACCGGTGCTGATTTAGCTAATGCAAATGTGTATTACATGCCACTTGAAAAGAAAAACAATTTTTTACCAAATTTGCAAGCTATTCCGATTGAAGTAGCGCAAAAAGCAAAAATAATGTTTCTTAATTTTCCTGGTAACCCAGTTCCAGCATTGCCAACGAAACAATTTTTCAAAGATGTTGTCGAATTTGCTAAAAAAAATAACATCATTGTCGTCCATGATTTTGCGTATTCCGAATTAAATTTTTCAGGTGAAAAACCGCTTAGTTTTTTATCCATTCCCGGAGCGAAAGAAGTTGGTGTAGAGTTTAACTCGTTATCAAAGAGCTTCAATATGGCGGGGTGCAGAATTGCTTATGTCGTCGGAAATGAACATGTCATTCAAGCGCTTAGCAAGTTAAAATCAAACTTGGACTTTGGCGTTTTTTTGCCAATCCAATGTGCAGCAACGAAAGCTTTAAATGAAGGTGACTCGTTTTTAAAAGAAAATGCATTATTTTATAAAGAACGACGAAACGTCCTTGTAGATGGCTTAAATACAATTGGTTGGAAACTGGAGAAACCACTTGCAACGATGTTCATTTGGGCACCGATACCAAATGGTGTAACCTCACTACAATTCACATTAAAATTAATGGATAAAGCTGGCGTCGTAGTGACACCGGGTTCTGCCTTTGGAGCGTATGGGGAAGGATACGTTCGAATAGGTCTCGTTGAAAGTGAAGCAAACTTAGAGTTAGTTGTTCAAAAAATAGATGAAGCAAAACTGTTTTAGAAGATTGGCAAATATCTTCCTTTTTGTTATGATAAAAAGTTGTAAGTAAAATATGAAAGGTGATGTTTGCTATTGGAAAGCAAAAAATCTTACCGAGTATTATTGTATTATAAATACGTCCATATTGAAAATTATGAAGAATATGCAGCTGAGCATCTTAAATTTTGCAAAGAACTTGGTTTAAAAGGAAGAATTCTCGTAGCTGAAGAAGGAATTAATGGCACCGTTTCGGGGACAGTTGAGCAAACGAATAAATATACTGAAACGATGCACAGTGACCCGCGCTTTACAGATATGCAATTTAAAATTGACGAACATGATGGACATGTATTTAAAAAAATGTTTGTGCGACCACGGCAGGAAATTGTTTCGTTACGACTTGAAAATGACATTAACCCGAATGAACTAACGGGTACATATATGAGTCCGAAAGAGTTTTATAAAGAGATGCAGCGGGACGATGTTATTATTTTAGACGTGCGAAATGATTATGAATACGAAATTGGCCATTTCCGTGGAGCGATTAATCCAAAAGTAAATGCATTCCGAGAATTACCTGAATGGGTAAGAGAAAACTTAAGTGAACATAAAGACAAAAAAATTCTCGCCTATTGTACTGGTGGCATTCGTTGTGAAAAATTTACTGGCTTTTTACTTGAAGAAGGCTTTAAAGATGTGAATCAACTTCATGGTGGCATCATTATGTACGGAAAAAATGAAGAAGTTCAAGGCGAACTTTATGATGGAAAATGTTATGTATTCGATGAAAGAATATCTGTAAGGGTGAATCAGAAGGAAGATATTATCGTATCCAATTGTCACCATTGTGGTAAAAAAGAAGATCGCTATATAAACTGTGCAAATCCTGAATGCAATCTTCAGCATGTCTGTTGTGAAGAATGTGAAGAGAAACACTATCGCTCATGTTCAGCGGAATGCAGACAACATCCTAGAAATAGATATAAACGTGAATTACAAAAAGAAGAAGCATAAACAAATACTCCCACCGGTTATTGAGGTGGGAGTTTACATACTACTGCAGAAAGGCAGGAAATAGGATGAAACAGTATTTGGATCTATGTCGGCATATTTTAAATAACGGGGTTGAGAAAAAGGATCGAACGGGAACCGGAACAATTAGTGTTTTCGGTTATCAAATGCGTTTTGATTTAGAAAAAGGGTTTCCACTGCTTACAACGAAAAAACTCCACTTAAAGTCAATTATCCATGAGTTACTCTGGTTTTTAAAAGGCGATACGAACATCCGATATTTAAATGAAAATGGTGTCCGTATTTGGAATGAATGGGCAGATGAAAATGGTGATCTCGGTCCTGTTTATGGACACCAATGGCGATCATGGCCTGATAACAAGGGCGGAACAATTGACCAAATTTCGCAAGTTATCGATCAAATTAAAAATAATCCTAATTCTCGCCGCCTTATTGTAAGTGCTTGGAACGTAGCGGATGTAAATGATATGGCGTTACCACCATGTCACTGTCTTTTTCAATTTTACGTTGCCGATGGGAAATTATCGTGTCAACTCTATCAACGGAGTGCTGATGTTTTTTTAGGAGTTCCGTTTAACATTGCTTCGTATTCGCTATTAACGATGATGATTGCTCAAGTATGTGGATTGAAGCCAGGGGAATTTGTTCATACGTTCGGTGACACGCATATTTATTTAAATCATATTGACCAGGTTAAGTTACAACTTACAAGGATCCCAAAGACATTACCTTCGATAGAAATCAATCGAAACGTACAATCGATTTTCGACTTTAAATATGAAGATTTCAATATTCGAAATTACGATCCGCATCCACACATAAAAGGAGAAGTGTCTGTATGATCTCTTTTTTAGTTGCGATGGATCGAAATCGTGTAATTGGAAAAGATAACGATCTCCCGTGGAAACTGCCAGCGGATTTAGCTTATTTTAAAAAGTTAACGACAGGGCATACGGTTGTCATGGGCAGAAAAACGTATGAATCGATCGGTCGTCCGTTACCGAATCGCCAAAATGTGATATTAACGAGAGATAAACAATATACAGCAGAAAATTGCGTTGTCATCCATTCTGTTGAAGAAGCTTTAGAACTTATGAATAAGAAAGAAGATAAGTATTTTATAATCGGCGGTTCCGATTTGTTTGAACAATTTCTTCCGTATGTTGATCGTATGTATATTACGTTTATTGATGAAACGTTTGAAGGAGATACGTTTTTTCCTGAAGTCGATATGTCGAATTGGAAGCTCGTATTGAAACAGAAGGGTAAGAAAGATGAAAAAAATCGGTATGAGCACAGTTTCTTAGTTTACGATAGATTAAAACGATAAAAATGAACGAATTAAACACCTTGATTTTTGTTGGATCTGATTCAAGGTGTTTTTTTATCCGTATGATATTAAACTATACAGAAGGAAATTGGATCATAATGTAAGAAGTTCAAGTAATTGGTAGGTAGATCAGTGAGATAATAGAAGAGCAATTATAATTCTGAATATTTGTAATATATGCTGTTTGCAGATAACTTTTTCCCTTGTTATGCTTTTAACAATCTTGTAATTAGCTAAGGGAGGTACAATATGAAGAAATATTACGGAATTGTTATTTTACTATTAGCATTCGTCATTATTTCAGCTTGTGGCAACTTAGATTCTAGTAGTACAAAAGAAGTCGACATATTAGCAACGCTTCAGGAAAAAGGAACGGTACAAGTTGGGTTTGCAAATGAAAAACCTTATGCTTACGAGGAAGACGGAGAGTTAAAAGGAGCTGCTGTTGATATTGCAAAAGCAGTTTTTAAAGAATTGGGAATTGATGAAGTTGAAGGGAAACTAGCTGATTTCGGTCAGTTAATTCCGGGACTTAATGCTGGCAAATTTGATGCAATTACAGCTGGAATGGCGATACAGCCTGACCGATGTGAAAACGCTGCTTTTGCTGAACCGGAAATTCAATATGGTGAAGGGATGGTTGTTCAAGCTGGTAACCCCGAAAACTTATACAGCTATAAAGACATTGCGGATAACCCAAATATTAAAGTTGCTGTAATGGCGGGTGCGTCTGAAAATGATTTTCTTATTAAAGAAGGGGTAAGTGAAGATCAAATTATGAGTGTTCCTGATATCCCGGCATCGTTTTCAGCGGTAGAGTCTGGACGAGTACATGCAACGACAGCTACTGAAATGACAGTGAAAGAAGCGTTGCAATCAGCAAGTTCGAATAAGATCGAGCTTGTTGAAGAATTTGAACAGCCTGATATCGAAGGTATTCCAAGTTACGGTGCTCCAGCGTTTAGAAAAGATAATGAAGCATTGAGGGATGCATACAACGAGGCATTAGCGAAGCTAAAAGCGGATGGAACGATCGCTGAACTTGCTGAAAATTACGGATTTACTGTGCCAGACGATAGTATTAAGACTGAAAAAATTTGTAGTGGCGAACAGTTTTAATAGTCGATTTTATAATAGGTCAGGTTCTCTTAACATTTATTAAGAGCTGACCTTTTTTATTCAACAGTAAATATGGGGTGGTAGCAATTAATGAAATTACTGAAATACTTGCTGTATTACTAAGAGGATTACAAGTAACAATAATCGTCTTATTGACTTCTGCAATTTTTTCCTATGCGATTGCATTTATCGCTGGTTTTTGCCGATTATCTCACGATCGTTTTTTAAGCAAGCTTACAGGTTTTTACATTGAAATTTTTCGGGGAACTTCACTAATCGTTCAATTGTTTTGGTTTTCGTATGCGTTACCTGGTTTATTTGGAATCCATTTAGGCAGTGATTTATGGGCAGGGATTTTAGCGATTTCACTCAATTATGGCGCATACATGTCGGAAATCGTTCGGACGTCGATTCTTTCGATTTCTAAGGGGCAAACCGAAGCAGCAATTGCGTTAAATATGTCCAGGTTTCAGCGAATGAGACTTGTGATCTTACCCCAAGCAGTCCGCATGATGCTTCCTGAGTTTGGTAACTATTTCATTCACATCTTAAAAGCGACTTCACTTGTGTCTTTAATTGGTTTAACCGACATTCTGTACTATGGTGACATTTATCGAAGTACAAATTTATCATTAGCTCCAACGGTATATTTAATCATTCTCGGATTTTACTTTCTTCTTGCCTTACCACTCATCGGCTTAACTAGAAAGTTCGAACGAATGGCTAAGAAGGGAGTGGCGCAATGATGGAATGGAGTTGGCCAGTGTTCATTGATGCATTTCCTAACGTTTTTAAAGGCTTATGGATCACACTACTTTTAACGATTGCTTGTTATGTTTTTTCACTAACTTTCGGTTTTTTCTGGTTGATCATTCGAAACATCCCTTTCAAGCCATTTCAATGGCTTGTATTCTGGGTGATGGAATTTATTCGGTCAACCCCACCGCTCGTTCAATTGTTTTTTATTTATTACGCTTGGCCAATGGTTCCTGTCGTGGGAGTGACATTACATCCATTTGTTGCTGCGATATTAGGATTAGGTATTCATTTCAGCACATATATTTCGGAAGTGTATCGGTCAGGGATTGAATCCGTTGATAAAGGACAATGGGAGGCAGCAGAAGCGTTAAACTTTTCTAAAACAAAAAAATGGTCAAAAATTATTTTACCACAAGCGATCCCTCCAACGATTCCGATGCTTGGTAACTATTTAATCATTATGTTTAAGGAAGTACCACTCGCTTCTACGATCGGTGTCGTTGGCATGTTACACATGGCAAATGAATACGGCTCAATTCATTGGAAATATTTGGAGCCCTTAACGATCGTTGCCTTACTATTTTTAGTGTTAAGTTATCCTTCAGCTGTTTTTATTAAGAAATTGGAACAGAAGTTCAATCAAAATTTTGACAAAAAGCAGGTAGTTACTTCAAAGCCTGCATAAAAAAGGAGTAAAATTCGTGAGTAATCCAATTGTAAAGTATGAAAATGTATATAAATCCTTTGGAGATGTTAACGTATTAAAAGGAATTAATTTAAGTATTGGTCCAACGGAGAAAGTGGCACTCATCGGTCCAAGTGGTTCAGGAAAAACGACGATCATTCGTATGTTAATGACATTGGAACAGCCAACGTCTGGTACGATTTATGTCAATCATAAAAATTTATGGCAAATGCGGAAAAACGACAAGCTAGTTACTGCAAACGAAGCACATTTACGCAGCATACGAGGAGATATTGGTATGGTGTTCCAACATTTTAATTTATTTCCTCATATGACGATATTGGAAAACTGCATGAGTGCTCCGATTCACGTCAAAAAAGAAAAGGAAGAAGTTGTGAGAGAACGTTCTCTGGAAATGTTAGATAAAGTTGGATTGTCAGATAAAGTTGATTTGTATCCTTCACAATTATCAGGTGGTCAAAAACAACGAGTAGCGATGGCACGTGCATTAGTAATGCGACCAAAAATTATGCTGTTTGATGAAGTTACATCAGCATTAGATCCAGAGCTCGTTGGCGAAGTTCTTGAAGTCATTCGAGAGCTTGCTGAGGAAGGAAATATGGCTATGATCTTAGTTACACATGAAATGGATTTTGCGAAAGACATTGCCGATCGGATTTTATTTTTAAATGATGGTGTGATTGAAGCAGAAGGACCACCATCGCTAATGTTAAACAATCCGAAAAGTGAACGGTTAAAAGCATTTCTAAGTAGATTTACAAATCATCATCAAGCCCAAACATTAATAACCTCCTGAAAAAATCAGGAGGTTTCTTTGGTTAAAAATGACAAGCATATGTAAACGTATAATGTAAAAAATAAGTACCGTATCGTTAAATTCAGGAAATAAGGGAGGAAGCTGAGTGACTGTTGTAGATCAAGTGAGACAAACTGTCGCAGGTTTAAAAAGTGCTCAAGCAAGTTTAGAAACATTTGCGCTCCAAACGGAAAATCAACAAGCTAAACAAATGTTCCAACAGGCGGCACAACAGACGCAAATGATCGTCGATCAAGTCGATCAAAGACTTCAAGAAATTGAAGCAGAAGAACCTCAATATCGACAACAGTAGTCAAAGTAGCTCCCGCCTGCCGCCTGCTTAGGTGGGAGTACATATATAAAGACTGTTTACAAGATGTAAGTCAGTTCGACGTTTTCTCGCTTTATCATAGGACGTGATGTTTTTAGTCGAAGGAGTTTCTACTAAGACCGCCCACGTAGAAGTTACCATATGCTGTGCAAAGGCGTGACTGAGAGTTGTGCCTCCTCGACTTTCAACGCACACGATGTGTTAGTGTCGACGTTAAAACAGGACGTTTTCGTATTTAGTCGACCTCGCCTCTCATTGTCCTCTTTTTTGAACACGTAAATATAGAGAAAACACCTTTTAATTTTGCAAACGAGGTGCGTATGTGATGAAACGAAAACTAGCTTTGCTCATTATTTTTTTCATATTAGCTGGTTGTCAATTAAATGAACAAGAAACGGAACATCCGATTTTAACTGAAACGTCTTCAGATTCGACAATTAGTCAATCAATAGCGAATCAAGCGGTCAATACAGTGTTACAAAGAGAAGAAGTAACAAAGGCGAATGCCGTTAATACTGACAAGCTATTATTGTTAGCGTTTGAAGTCGAGCAGTTTGAACGCTTCAATTTAAAAATAATTGAGAAAAAAATAAAAAAGCAACTAAACGAACAATTTAAAGATATTGAAGTTGTCGTCAGTTATGATCCGAAAATCATGTTAGAAATTGAAAAATTACAAGCAAAGGTTGAATCGAACAACATTGACACGAAAAAACTAAAAAAAGAAACGAAAAAAATCGTCAAATTAAAACGTGAAAAAACGTAATGGAAAGTCAGTGAAGCGAGGTTTTACAAATGGCGAATAATAAGAAGAAAAATCTCACTCCTGTGCAACAAGAGTATCAAAAATTACAGAAAGAAAAAGAAACGAAAAGACCCATTTTTATAAACTGTGTAAAAGCGTTTTTTGTTGGTGGCTTCATCTGTCTTATCGGGCAATTTATTCAAATGTTTATGATTTATCAATTTGACTTTACTGACCAAACAGCTGGAAATCCAACGGTAGCAATTTTAATTTTTATTTCAATGCTTTTAACAGGCTTTGGAGTCTATGAGCGAATTGGTCAATTTGCGGGAGCGGGCAGTGCAGTTCCAGTTACAGGGTTTGGAAATGCTGTTGTTTCAGCTGCGATTGAACATCGCTCAGAAGGATTTGTGCTCGGAGTCGGTGGAAATATGTTTAAGCTTGCGGGTTCGGTTATCGTCTTTGGTGTCTTTTCGGCATTCGTCATAGCTTTAATCAAAACAATTTTAATTAAGTGGGGGGGATTGTAATGCTTCTAGGGCATAGCACGTGGAGTTTTGAAAATAAGCCCGTCATCAAGTCATCTTCAACAGTCGGAGGACCGTTTGAAGCAAAGGGGAAAATTGCTGATGATTTTGATGTATTGCATGAGGACCTTTGGTTAGGACAAGATTCTTATGAAAAGGCGGAAAAAGTTTTATTTGAAGAAGCGTTGTTAAGAACGACGGAAAAAGTCAATATGACTAAGGATGATATACAATTTCTACTTGCAGGCAATTTAATTAATCAGCTTACTCCTGTAAACTTCGCAGCTCGAACAATCGGTGTCCCTTTTCTTGGACTTTTTGGAGCGTGTTCAACTTCGATGGAAGGATTAGCATTAGCTGCAATGATTGTAAATAGCCATTATGGAAATAACGTTTTAACAGGGGCAGTTAGCCATAATGCGGCTGCAGAAAGACAATTTCGATATCCAACGGAATATGGATCTCAAAAGCCTCCAACAGCTCAATGGACTGTAACAGGTGCCGGGGTAGCATTGTTAACATCAGAAGGAGATGGCCCATACGTAACGAGTGCAACAATAGGTAGGGTCGTTGATATGGGATTAACTGATCCTTTTAATATGGGTGGAGCCATGGCCCCTGCGGCTGTCGATACGATTGAAGCTCACCTGAGAGATACGCAAAAAGATATTAATGATTATGATCTAATTGTCACGGGTGATTTAGGTAAGGTTGGACGAGAAGCATCGTTAGAGTTATTTATTAAACATGGAATAACGATAGATGAATCAAAATACCAGGATTGTGGTTTGATGATTTATGAAGAGGATCAAGAGGTTTTTGCAGGAGGAAGCGGAACGGCATGTTCTGCTGTTGTTGTATATGGTCATTTATTAAACCGTATGAAAAAAGGCGAGTTGAAAAGTATATTATCGGTTGCGACAGGTGCATTATTATCTCCGCTTTCCTATCAGCAAAAAGAATCAATTCCGTGTATTGCTCATGCTGTATCCATTGAGTATGGAGGTGAGAGATCTTGACTTTTTTTTGGGCATTTGTAGTAGGCGGTATCATTTGTGTGATCGGTCAAATTATGTTAGATGTATTAAAATTAACGCCAGGTCATATGTTAAGTACATTTGTTGTCGCTGGCGCCATTCTTAGTGGCTTTGGATTATATGACCGGCTCATTGATTTTGCAGGAGCTGGGGCAACAGTACCGATTATGAGCTTCGGTAATTCACTCGTAAATGGTGCGATGCAAGAGGCTGAAAAACACGGGCTTATCGGTGTTGTTACCGGAATGTTTGAAGTGACGAGTGCTGGAATTTCTGCTGCGATTATCTTCGGATTTCTCGGTGCCTTATTATTTAAGCCAAAAGGATAGGAGAGTGATAGAGGTGACGGTTGGAGCACAAGTTAAACAATGCTTAGCAAATTTAAAAAGTGTAAAAGCAGGACTAGAAATATTTGCAGCCCAATCTGATGATGCCTATGTGGAAAAAGAACTTTATGAGGCGGCATCAAGCTTTGAGAAGATCATTGTTGACTTAGGAAAAAGAATTAGTGATATCGAAAGGGAAGAACCTCAATATAGAGGCTTTTAAGTTAGATGAGGAGGAAGGATAGTGCCTGGCTGGCTCGAAATTACATTGCGTTCCTTAGTCATTTTCGTTGTACTTTTATTCGTCATTAAACTATTAGGCAAGAAACAAATATCTGAAATGTCGTTTTTTGAATATATTATCGGGATAACAATAGGGGCGATTGCTGCATCTATTTCAATTGATCGTAATATTCCACTAATTTTTGGTGTAGTCAGCCTCTTCATATGGATTCTCATCCCTTATCTGTTGAATTACCTCACTTTAAAAAGTAAAAATGTTCGTGACTTTATAGAAGGGTCGGAAAGTGTGCTTATAAAAGATGGTAAAATTATGGAAGATAACCTTAAAAAAGAAAACTATTCAGTTGAAAACTTGTTAAATCAGTTAAGAAAAAAGAACGTTTTTAATGCGTCTGATGTAGAATTTGCGGTTCTAGAGACCGATGGAAATTTAAGTGTATTACTAAAAAAAGATAAACAGCCTTTAACTCCAAATGATTTAAATATTCCAGTTGGGTTTGAAAAGGAACCTCAAACAGTCATTATGGATGGACAAATTGTTGATGAGGAATTAAAAAATAGAGGATTGAATCGACGTTGGTTGAAAACAGAACTTGAAAAAATTGGAGTGACGATTGAAAATGTTTTTCTTGGACAAGTCGATTCTACAGGTCAACTAACAGTTGATTTATTCGATGATAACATCACAGTTCCAGAACCGATTCAAAAACCGCTATTATTAGCTACAATGAAAAAGTGCCAAGCTGATTTAGAACTGTTTGCACTTGCTACAAAAAATGAAGAAGCAAAACAAATGTATTCGCAACATGCGTACGAAATAGAACGTGTTATGACGAATGTAAAGCCTTTATTAAATTAAAGGCTTTACGTTTCTTCGTTTTCGTTTTTTAACTGAACTGCTTTCAAGTCTTTTATCCGATTTTCATCTTCTTTAAAGTATTCAACTAAATCACTAATGCGGTCAACCGTTTCTAAGCTTAAGTGGTGTTCAATTCCTTCTACCTCTTCATAAATTTTATCTTCATCTACACCGATGATTCGTAACAGTTCTTCTAATAAATCATGCCGATAAACGAAATGTTTTCCGGTTTTCTTTCCTTTTGGTGTGAGCATTAAGCCTCTATACTTTTCATAAATCAAATATTTTTTTTTATCTAATTTCTGCACCATTTTCGTAACAGAAGAAGGATGGACTCCAAGGATTTCAGCAATGTCTGAAACTCTTGCGTAACCTTTATCTTCAATAAGCAAATAGATTTGCTCAATGTAATCTTCCATACTCGGTGTTGGCATTTAGATTCCCTCCAAATATACGATCATTATTCATTATAGCAGATGGACGTAAAGTTGGTAGAATTTCGAGATAGAAAGGACTGAGTCAAGCTTTTGTGGGAGATTTCCTATTGCTTTTAGGTAACGCTGCTTACGGCACTTTATTCTTCATAATTAAAAGCCTTTCAATGCTTTCAACGCTTTATACATTGGTTTACCATTATTTCTGTTTAAATAAGGAAGATTATTAACTGTCACTTCTTTAGGTGCTTTCCAAAAGAAAGCCTTCCGAGTCAGCGAATTTACCCACAAACATTTTACTCATACGATAGAAAATAAGGGCAACTGTCAATAATAATAAAGGAGATTAAAGAAACGAGGGAATTACATGAAAAAATTTTGTTTCTATTTATTTTTTGTCTTTTTTTTAATTATTGGTGTTGCTGACGCAATGAAAAAACAATGATTTATATTGACTTGTGGGAAAGCACGCTTTTTTTGATTAAGGATGAAAAGGTCGTTCAGCAATTCAAAATCTCTGGCGGAACGAATGATACACCTACGCCAATTGGTACTTTTAAAGTAATTGAAAAATCGGAAGGTTGGGGAGGAGGATTTGGTTCAAGATGGCTCGGTTTAGATGTTCCTTGGGGAAAGTATGGAATACATGGAACGAATAAGCCGTGGCTTATCGGACAAGATGTCAGCAGCGGATGTGTAAGAATGTTTAATGATGACGTGGAAAAATTGTATGATCAAGTTCCGATTGGCACAATCGTTCACATTGACGGACCGATTACCGGTGTAGGTAAATACGAGTTCAAAAACCTTGCAGAAGGTTCGAAAGGAACACTCGTACAAATTGTACAGCAGCAACTAAAAGCAAAAGGGTATTACAAAGGAAAGATCGATGGAATTTTCAATCGAGAGACAGAAAAGGCGGTAAAACAATTTCAAAAAGATAACAACCTTCCAGTGACCGGGGGAATTACGAAAGTAGAATACAATTTGTTAGGAATACTCGAATAAAAAGATAAGTAAGCTTTGATTTTCATATTCGCGCGGTGTAATATTTAAGTAAAAAAGGTGTGCAGCAATATGAAAACTAAACGGCGATGGTATTATGGGTGGAATATTGTTATTGCTGCATCGATTGTTACGTTAATCACTGTCGGTATGCGAATGAGCATTGGGCCATTTTTTTTACCTCTGCTAGAGCATTTTCATTTGAGTCGTACGAGTTTGTCACTCATTGTAGCAATCGGTATGTTCGTATATGGAGTTGGTATGCCGTTAGCAGGGTATTTAGAAAAGCGTTTTGGGACACGTATTGTTTTAGTATCTGGCACAATCATTGTATTTCTTTCTTCGATATGGACGATATTCACTGAAACAGTATTTGGCTTATTTTTATCATTCGGTTTTTTCATGTCGTTTGGGTTAGCTTTTACTAGCCCTGTTGCTTTAACACCAGTTATTAGCCGTTGGTTTGTGAAAAAACGAGGGCAAGCTCTTTTTTATTTATCGACAGGATCGATGACAGGAATTGCGGTAATGAATCCAGTGAATACATTTCTGATTGAAATGGTCGGTTGGCAATGGACATTTTTTATTTTTGCTATGTCATTTTTACTTCTCGTTTTGCCTACTGCTTTGTTTATTATTCGTGATGATGTTCCTGACGGAGCAGATGGAATGATGGATGAAATGGATAAGACAAATGATCCTCATCCACAATTAACCGTGAGAAGCGCGATTAAAACTTTGCCATTTTGGCAAGTAAGTATAGGGTTATTCGCTTGCGGTTATAGTATGAATTTACTTGGAAGCCATGGCATTCCAATGCTTGTTGATCATGGCTTTTCGGAAATGACAGCATCATTTGCGATTGGTTTAATTGGGATTGTCGCGATACCGAGTACAATCGTTTTAGGAAAATTATCAGACAGACTACAGCGGAAAAATTTGCTTGCGGTCATTTATTTCGTTAGGGGACTTGGTTTTATATTTCTCGTTTCGGTAACTGTTACATTGCAATTATATCTTATCGCATTTGTAGCTGGCTTCGTTTGGGCAGGGAGCATTGCACTTTCATCTGCAATCTTGTCTGATCTTTACGGGGTCAGACTCGTCGGGATATTATATGGTTGGGCATATTTCTCTCATCAAGTCGCTGCGACAATAAGCTCTTTACTCGGTGGTTGGGGTTATGAGCAATTTCATACACATTTGGTTTCTTTCGGGAGTGCGGCAGTCATTTTACTAATTGCGGCAATCGTATCATATATGTTGCCAAGCTCATTATCGCTAAGAATAAATTTTGATAAAAATTTTGGGATAGTGGAAAAGTCGTAAAGCCTGCTTCACAAAGCAAGCAGGCTCCTTCTTAAGAATTTGCGTGGATTATGTTTCTTTTGGTTAATTCGCGAATACCGTCGGGCACTCTAACTTTTTGTCTTGATTTCTGATTGACGGTGACGAGGATTACAGTAGCACTAACGGCAAGGTCACCATTTTCGGTGTGCATTTCTTGTTTGAGTGTAATACTAGTATTTCCAACTTTTTCAATCGTAGAGTTGATCGTTAGCTTTTCTTGATGAAACACTTCACGTTTATAATCGGCATTTATGTTAGCGACCATCGCTTCAACACCGTGAGATATACAACGCGCATACAATTCTTTTCTAGCTAATTCCAAATATTCTAAATACGTGACATTGTTTACGTGATTGCCTTTTGCTTCTGCTTTCACTTGCATCGTAAATAAAGACAATGGTTTCTCCCTCTCTATGTTTATTTTAATTTATCTTATCATGGTTAGGCTAAGTTTTCATGTTCGCTACGTTTTGTAAAAAGAGGATGAAGAGAGCATAATTTCATAAGTCGTAATTCGTTTTCAAATGATTCAATACGAAGGGGAGGTTTGTAGTTTGTTAACATTTGCACCAAATTTAACAACTCTTTTCACTGATGTTCCTTTTTTGGAGCGATTTGAAAAGGCAAAAAAAGCAGGCTTTACACATGTTGAATTTCAGTTTCCTTACGCTTTTTCGATTGATGAAATTATAGAACAACTTACACAACATGAGTTACAAACAGTACTGTTTAACTTACCAGCAGGAAATTGGGAGAAAGGCGACCGTGGAATCTCGATTTTTCCTGAACGACGTGACGAATTTAAGCAATCTGTTATAACCGCAATGACATATGCACGAGCTTTACGATGTTCAACACTTCATTGCATGGCTGGGGTTAAACCGAATGATTTAGATGTTAATGATGCACTTCACATTTATAAAGAAAACTTGAGTTTCTGTGCAAAAGAATTCGAACAACACGATTTAACGGTAGTCATTGAGCCGATTAATACGTTTGATATACCGAATTATTTCCTTTCTAATTTACAGTTAGCGGTTGATATTCTTAACGATTTATCATTACCAAATGTGAAGCTTCAATATGATGTGTATCATATGCAACGAATGCAAGGTGAATTAATTGCTTCGTACAAAAAATATAAAGACATCATTGCCCATGTTCAAATTGCCGATAACCCTGGTCGTCATGAACCGGGTACGGGGGAAATTCATTATGAAAATGTATTCCGCGCATTAATGGAAGAAGGCTATAACGGGTTTATCGGCTTAGAATATAATCCGCAAGGTCAAACAGAGGAAAGTTTTACTTGGCTATAGAGGGTGTGCAAAAGGGGCGGAAAATTGACCGCATTTTTCTTCGGGTCGTTCAGATTGAAACGATTCAGTTAAAATTGCAAATAGAGTTTCATAGAACAGGATGTGATTTGAAATGAAGATTGGTTTTATTGGGTTAGGTGTTATGGGTTCAAGAATGACGAAAAGATTATTAAATGCAAACTATGAAGTTGTTATTTATAACCGAACAAAAGAAAAAATGGCACCATTTCTGAACCTCGGCGCTGAAGCGGCTGAAAGTATTGAGGATTTATCCGAAAAAGCTGATATTGTTTGTACATGTTTGTCCATGCCGGAAGATGTTGAGGAAGTGTACGAAGTCGTTTTTCAACATGCAAAAGCAGGGACCATTTGTGTTGATTTTACGACTGTTGGTTTGGATACGAGTCAACAGATGTCTGAACAAGCGTCTAAAAAAGGCATTCATTTTTTAGACGCACCGATAAGTGGGGGACCTGAGGGAGCGGAAGCGGGAACGCTTACGATTATGGTTGGTGGTGACAAGCAAACGTTTGAAAAGGTATTACCTGCCTTTCAAGTGTTAGGAGAAAACGTTCAACATTTAGGCAAAAGTGGCATGGGTAGCGTTGCAAAACTTATGAATCAATATTTAGTCGCAGTTCATTCACTTGCTGCATCAGAAGCTATGGTTGTCGGAACAGCATTAGGTCTTCAATCTGAACAGCTTTACGACATTTTAAAATCAAGTTACGGTGACAGTCGTATGTTACGACGCCATATGGAGCATTACGTATTAGATAGACAATTTGCGCCTGGGGGTGCGGTAAAATATGTACATAAAGATGTACGATTAGCTAACGTGTTAATGGAGCAGGCGGGGTTGAGCGAATTTACAGGAAACATAGCTCAAGACGCTTTTAATATAGCTATACGAAGCGGACATGCTGATGAAGATATGTCTGCCGTTATTAAACCATTAGAAAAGCAAAGCGATACGATCGTAAAGAAATAATGTGAACTCGAGGGGAGAAGGTCCCCTCCTTTTTAAAAAGAGAACGAAATAGTGATGGTTCAGCGCGTTCTTGGTAAGTAAACGCTTGGTTAAAGACATCATCAATGTTCACAAGTTCACCAATCGTCGCTCCTAGCTTGATTTTCTCTTGAAGAATATGCTCTGTTTAAAGTAAATGAACAGATTTTTGTAACACCTCTTCAGCGTCAGATTTCGACACGACAACGACCCCTTTTTCATCTGTTGATAATATCCCTGGGACTAACCGATACACCAGCGCATTGAATGTCAACATTAACGTGACCATAACCCGAGTTTGAAGCGACATTCGGTACGATTCCTTTCAAAATAACAGGAACGTTCATTGCTCTTACTTCGGAAACATCGCGGCAACACCCGTCGATGATTGCTCCAACGACCTTTTTATTTATCGTTAATTGTGTGAGTCAAGAACGATTACATCTCCACGTAGACATAAGTCAATCGCTTTAAAAGCTGTAGTGAGATCGGATGTTAAAGCTTTCACAGTCACAGCAGGTCAACAAAGCGAATGACCTCAAATAAGGGCTTCATGTCTGATGTCATTGCATTAACTCAATCCATACTATCTGAAACTGCACAAGGTACTGAATCATAATTTTGCACTAACTCGCTACATTTTTTTACAACTTCTTGATTAGCGCGTTCGATTTCCTCAATTATCTTCATTTTTTATACTCGTTTGATGCTTATTTCTCTTTAATGTAAATGAAAACGTAAGATAGTTAAACATTAATGTGGACTTTTCACGTAACAAAGGGGGGAAACGACTTTCTGTCTTAATAATTAAACTTTTTTAAAAAGTAGGTTTATAGTAACATAGAAAAGAGGATGGTTTTTTTCTTTTTATTTATTATACTAATATAATTTTAAGATAAACATATAGAAGGTGAGACATATGACTGTTATACCTAAACCAGCGTCAACCGTAGTGTTGTTAGATGAAAAGTCACGTGTATATTTAACTAAACGACCAAAGACGATGAAATTTTTAGGTGGGTATTATGTTTTTCCGGGTGGCTCGGTTGACAAAACAGATGCAGTAGTTGAAAGTGAGTTTATTTTAAATCGACCTAATTCACGTTTAAACCCCGCCTATTACATTGCTGCAGCTCGAGAACTATTTGAAGAAGTCGGCATCTTACTTGCAACGAATCGAGACGGAACGATAAATTTTGATGAAGGAAAAGCAAGGGAGTACCGACAGCGGTTAATGAATGGTGAGTTGTCTTTTATAGAAATGTTGCAACGCGAAGAACTTTTTTTTAATTTAAAGCAATTAAAATATTTTGGTACACTCGTTACGCCTGAAGGAAATCCATATCGATTTGATACGAGTTTTTTTCTAGCGTATTTGCCAAAAGGACAATCACCGATTCCTGATGCTTATGAAATTGAGGATGCCTTTTGGGTTTCTCCAAACGATGCATTGTCTGCTTATTCGAAAGGCAAGCTTCCAATGATTGCACCGACAATTATGTCACTCCAAACGATTATTAATTATCAAAAAGGCAACCCGTTACAGTTGCCTAAAAATCCTAATCTACTATAAAGTACTCAGAACATTGTTTCGTTACTTTATCTTCTTCAATAAGTTTTATAAGATGTGCTTCAATCGTTCGTTGTGCAACATCGAAAATACTTGGGTGAATTGTATCTTTGTAAATCAATTTTGTTAAATTAGAAGCAGTTAATTTTTTATGTTCGCGTAGTAGTTTCTGAATTTGATTTTCGCGTAGCAGTCTTCGCTTAATAACAAAGTCAATATGCTCATACGGTTGTTCGACCCAATCACCGTGTCCTGGACCAATTTTTGAAAGAGGTAGTTGTTTTAACCGTTGTAGCGTATGCAAATATTCACGCATATTTCCTTCAGGAGGACCGATCCAAGTCGTTCCTTCAGCAACGATATTATCTCCAGCAAGTAAAATTTGTTTTGATGGAATGTAAAGGTTTAATTGTCCTTTTGTATGGCCAGGACCGTGAATCACTTGCAACTTCATTCCAGCGATTGTTAATTGATCACCATCGCGTAATAACTCGATTTGATTCACTGGTGAAATGGCGCTTTCAATAGCATCTTTCTCATGTGAATGACAGTACACGATGGGGGACCAGCCGATAAGCTGGCGAACACCGGGAGCATGATCAGGGTGTGAATGTGTAAGTAGTATTGCTTTTGGTATCGCGAGTCCGTATTTTTGAAGCATTTGTTCTAACACTTTTCGGGTGACTTCTTTGTCATATCCTGCGTCTACTAATAAGCTTTCTTCGTTATTTCCGATTAAATAGCTGTTTGTCGTTGTATGTGGCCATAACGTAGGGGTTTCAATTGGAACACGAATAATTTTAACCATCGGCTAGGATCATCCTTTCTAACGTTGGCTGATGAAAGGGATTTCATCACATTACACTATACCAGAGCAATCCCTATTTTTGTACATTAAAATGACTTCGATCCGTAAAAAGTAGGGTTCATTTACTGAATTATTAATGATAATAAGCTATGTAAATTTTATGCTGTTCGTATCTCGCAAAAACGTTCATATTTGACACAGTTGTAATCGTATGGTACTTAATTAATGATTATCACTCTAGTAAATGTAGAGTGACAAGAGTAAATTTCACGAAAGGAGAAGTAAATATGGAAAAGAAACAGTTTCAAGCTGAGTCGAAAAGGCTATTAGAATTAATGATCAATTCCATTTACTCTCAAAAAGAGGTATTCCTAAGAGAACTCATATCAAATGCGAGTGATGCGATTGATAAGATGTACTACAAAGCACTTACAGACGATTCGCTGTCATTTGAAAAAGATAACTATTATATTAAAATTATTTCTGATAAAAAAAATCGGACATTAAAAGTTGTCGATACAGGAATTGGAATGACGAAAGGAGAGTTAGAGCAAAATTTAGGTACGATTGCAAAAAGTGGTTCACTTGCATTTAAAACAGAAAATGAAATTAAAGATGGGTACGATATTATTGGTCAGTTTGGAGTCGGATTTTACGCTGCATTTATGGTTGCGGATGTCGTTACTGTTATTAGTAAAGCACATGGTAGTGAGGAAGCGTACAAATGGGAATCTGAAGGTGCAGACGGTTACACGATCGAATCGTATGATAAAGATCATGTTGGAACAGAAATTATCTTAAAGTTAAAAGAAAATACAGAAGACGAAAATTACGATGATTATCTTGAAGAGTACCGATTAAAGGAAATTATTAAAAAGTATTCTGATTTTATCCGTTATCCGATAAAAATGAATGTAACGGTTCAAAAGCCGAAAGAAAATAATGAAAACGAATTTGAAGAGCACGTTGAAGAACAAATCATTAATAGTATGGTTCCGATTTGGCGGAAAAACAAAAATGAATTAAAGAAAGAAGATTACGAGCAATTTTATAACGAAAAGCATTACGGTTTTGACAAACCTTTAAAGCATATTCATATTAGCGCAGATGGTACCGTACGCTACCAAGCAATCTTGTATATCCCTGAACGAATTCCGTTTGACTACTACAGTCAAGAATACGAGAAAGGGTTAGAACTATACGCCAATAGTGTACTTATCATGAGTAAATGCTCGGATTTGTTACCCGATCATTTTAGTTTCGTCAAAGGGATGGTTGATTCAGAAGACCTATCGTTAAACATATCACGAGAAATGTTGCAGCATGACCGCCAGTTAAAAGTGATTGCAAAAAACATAAATCGTAGAATAAAAAATGAATTGCAACTACTCTTAAAAAATGATCGTCAAACATATGAAAAGTTTTATGAAGCGTTTGGCAGACAGTTAAAATACGGAGTCTACAGTGAATTCGGAGCACATAAAGAAGATTTACAAGATCTGTTGCTTTTTTACTCATCAACTGAAAAGAAACTTGTTACGTTGGATGAATATGTTTCCCGAATGTCTGAAGAGCAAAAATATATTTATTATGCAACAGGTGAATCGTATGAACGAATTGAAAAGTTGCCGCAAACAGAATTAGTTGCTGATAAAGGCTACGAAATTCTCTATTTTACAGAAGATATTGATGAGTTTGCGATAAAAATGCTCTTACAATATAAAGAAAAAGAATTTAAGTCTGTATCGAGCGGTGATCTTGGAATTGAAGAGGACGAGAAAGAAAAGAAAAAAGACAACGCTGAAAAAGAGTTTGAAAAGTTGTTTGCATATATGAAAAATATTTTAGGTGATAAAGTGACAGATGTTCGTGCTTCAAAACGATTACGTTCACATCCAGTCTGCTTATCTTCCGAAGGGGAAGTTTCGATTGAAATGGAAAAAGTATTACAAGCTATGCCAGACAATCAAAATATTAAAGCGAACAAAGTGTTAGAAATCAATACGGAACATGATGTTTTCAATTCTTTAAAAGAAGCGTTCGAACATGATAAAGAAAAAGTAACGTTGTATACGAATATTTTATTTAATCAAGCACTGCTCATTGAAGGCTTACCTGTAGAAGACCCCGTTGAATTTACAAATGACATTTGCAAAGTGTTAGTGTGAAACAATGCAGCCCTAAAAAATTAGGGCTGTTTTTCTTAATATTTGTTACTATTTTTGCAAAATTCGCTTTTTGTTTATGGTAAACTAACGATAAACTTTTAATTAACGATAGAGGGTGGGAACAATTTCGGAACAAATTGTACGTGCGATTCAAGATGATTATCCAGATGATTTTGCATGGTGTCACGGATGTGGAAGGCTGAATGAGTCAGGTTATCACTTTCGTACAGGTTGGCAAGGTGATGAAACGATAACGATCTACAAACCGAGTGATGCAACTCTTCATAGTGGTGGGATACCTGGCTATGTTTATGGCGGATTTATTGCGTCTTTCATCGATTGTCACGGAACAGGATCGGCTTCTTTAGCGTTACATCGTAAAAATGGTTTTGAGCCTGGAAGCGGGGAGGAACCTCCGCGTTTCGTAACGGCATCACTTCAAGTTCAATATCGTAAACCAACGCCTCAAGGTGTAGAGCTAAAAGCAGTTGGCAAAGTTGAAGAAATACATCCGAAAAGATTTAAAGTTTATACCGAAGTATATGCAGATAATGAGTTATGTGCAACTGGGGAAGTGGAAGCTGTCGTTATGCCAAAAACGTTTGGACAAAATTAGTACAGTATAGTATAGGGTTATGGGGACTCGCCTATTTTTTAATAGCTCTCGTAAGTTTGGTGAGTCCCTTTTCAATGCAAAGCGTACATAAATTAATGTGACAGGTGAAAAAGGAGATTCAAAATGAAAAAACATGATATAATGACGTAAATCCCGTGTAGTAATTTGGGATTTTTTTCAGTTTATTAGATGTAAAATTAAACAAATTGGTAACGTATCGTTAATGAGGTGTACGATGATTCAACTACCTAAAAATTATGTGGAGAAAATGAAAGGCTTGTTAAAAGAAGAAGCCGTTGCTTTTTTGAACAGTTATAAAGACACGAAGAGTGTCGGTTTACGTGTGAATACACTTAAAGTATCAGTTCGTGAGTTTTTAAATATCCATCCGTTTACTTTGACTAAAGTACCTTGGACGGAGACGGGGTTTTATTATGAAGAACGAGACAAACCCGGTAAACATCCGTATCATGATGCAGGTCTGTATTATATACAAGAACCGAGTGCGATGGCAGTTGCGGAATTTTTGAATCCACAGCCAGGTGAAAAAATTTTGGATCTATGTGCTGCTCCTGGCGGTAAAACAACTCACATTGCAGAGAAAATGAAACAACAAGGGCTCATTGTTGCAAACGAGCTTTACCCATCGCGAGCGAAAGTGCTTTCGCAAAATATTGAACGAATGGGAATTAAAAATGCGATTGTCATGAATGAAACATCAGAACGACTTGCTCATCGATTTGGCAATTATTTTGACAAAGTTTTAGTCGATGCCCCGTGTTCAGGAGAAGGTATGTTTCGCAAAAATCCTGACGCTTGTGAAGAATGGAGTTTAGACCATGTTAGTATGTGTGCCATTCGGCAACTTGATATTTTAGAACAAGCAAGTCGCATGCTCCGCGTTGGTGGTCGACTCGTCTATTCAACGTGCACATTTTCGCCGGAAGAAAATGAAAGCGTAATTAGCGAGTTTTTAAAATCAAATCCAAACTTTGAGATCGTCAATGTTCCAGTATTTAAACATTTTTCATCAGGGAGAAAAGATTGGGCAGATACTCTAGCTATTACTAACATCGAGAAAACGATTCGCATTTGGCCCCATCACGTAAAAGGAGAAGGTCATTACATTGCAGTTTTAACAAAAACAGATGGAGAAGAAGCGATAAAACGGAAGAAAGTAGATTTCTTGAAACAGAGTAAGCAGCTTGATTTATATTTTAAATTCGCTTCTGAATATTTAAAATCTACTCCAAAAGGCGATTATTTTTTATTTGGCGATCAATTATATATCATTCCGGAAGATATGCTTTCTTTTAAAGGATTAAAAGTGATTCGTCCTGGTTGGCATCTCGGGACGATGAAGAAAAATCGCTTTGAGCCTTCACATGCACTCGCATTATCCCTAAATGTAGAAGAAGTGGCGCAAAAGTATAGCTTTAATGTGTCCGAAATAGTTCCATATTTAAAAGGTGAATCACTATATGCTGATGGAGCGAAAGGGTGGTATTTAATTGAAGTAGATGGCTATTCAATCGGTTGGGGAAAGCTTACAGATCATGTATTAAAAAATCATTATCCTAAAGGTTTGCGTTGGCCACTAAATGTTTAAATGTTGCAGGAAATGATTCAAACGTATCGAATGCAAAAAGAAAAATGTTGAAGGGAGAAAGATAATGTAAACGATTGAGCCATTTGTTCACTTTATGACTTACGGAAGTCATTTTATTCCTAAGTATGAAAACATGACTCAAGAGCGGTTGGAATGGAAGATTGATGGATACAAAAATGACATTGAAAAGAAAAAATGAATTGTCAACAATAAAGGAACTTCTTGCATATTTGCACGAAACGAGAAATAATACGATTGCATTTCTAGAGGATAATGAAATTTCCATTTTACAAGAAAACCGAACAATGTCTGAAGGTTTTCGTGGAAAAGAAGTAAACAATCACAATCCTACAGTTGAGTGTATCATCTTGCACAAGTAAATATGATGCTACGTTTGCAAGGAATTAATCCTCCAAGGATGTAAAGCACATTTGAATATGTGAGAATGTTTATATGCAGTTCGTTAATAATGAACAAGAGCCCATCCTTATAAAAAGGATAGGGCTTTCGATTTAATCAGATAGAGTTGATGACGTAAAATATTTTGTGTAAAGGTCTTTTCAATAAAAAATAGGTAGGGTATCCTCGGAATTGTCGGATTCCAT
>NZ_JBEUEL010000028.1:0-39101 GCF_041725775.1 Pueribacillus sp. YX66
TATTTCGTTAGGTTCTTGCTTTTTAGAACGTAACGAAATAACACGGAAACCAAGCGATAGCGCGGTAGCCTAAAAAGGGTACAAAAATAGAGTGCTGAAAATATTGGTGTAAAAGAACAACCGAGAATAACTTGACACATACAGTTAACTCATTGGACTTGAGTTTTCAGAAAAAAAAATATATAGTAATAGCAAAGCTTACTTTTCAGGGCTTTTGCAAACGCTTTACATACTTACCAGTTAGTTAGTTTATTGTAAAGAAAAGGAGAGGGTAAACATGTATTTTGAGTTCTCGGACAAGGTCAAGGATTTACAAAAAAGAGTTTCAGAGTTTATGGAAGAACACGTTTATCCGAATGAACAAACGTACAACGAGCAACTAAATGAAGGGGAAAGTCGTTGGATTGTTCCTCCGATTATTGAGGAGCTAAAAGAAAAGGCTAAACAAGCTGGGTTATGGAATCTATTTTTACCTGACAGTGAATATGGAGCAGGTTTGTCGAATCTCGAGTACGCTCCATTAGCTGAAATTATGGGGCGTTCTCCAATCGGTTCTGAAGTATTTAATTGTAGTGCACCAGACACAGGCAATATGGAAGTACTCGTACGCTACGGAACAGAAGAGCAAAAAGAAAAATGGTTGAAACCACTTTTAGCAGGTGAAATTCGCTCAGCGTTTTTAATGACTGAGCCTGATGTCGCTTCATCAGACGCAACAAATGTTCAAATTAGTATGGTGCGTGAAGGCGATGAATATGTGATTAATGGACGGAAATGGTGGTCTTCTGGTGCATTAGACCCTCGTTGTAAAATTGCAATTGTAATGGGTAAAACAAATCCAGATGCACCACGCCATCAACAGCAATCACAAATTTTAGTTCCGCTTGATGCTGAAGGTGTAACGATTAAACGTTATCTACCTGTTTTTGGTTACGATCACGCACCACACGGTCATGCGGAAGTTGAACTTAAAGATGTTCGCGTCCCGGTAGAAAATGTTATTTTAGGAGAAGGAAGAGGCTTTGAAATTGCACAAGGGCGGCTTGGACCGGGTAGAATTCACCACTGTATGCGAACGATTGGTGTTGCTGAACGAGCACTCGAACTGATGGTTGAACGCGTACAGAAAAGAAAAACATTTGGTAAGATGTTATCCGATCAAGGTGTTATTCGCGAATGGATTGCTGACTCAAGAATTGAGATTGAACAGGCTCGCTTATTAACATTGAAAGCTGCTTATATGATGGATACAGTTGGAAATAAAGTTGCCAAAAAAGAAATTGCGATGATTAAAGTAGTCGCTCCGAACATAGCATTAAATGTGATCGATCGTGCAATTCAAGCGTTTGGTGGAGCCGGAGTTAGTGATGATACACCGCTTGCTGCAATGTATGCAAATGTGAGGACACTTCGTTTAGCAGATGGTCCAGACGAAGTTCATCGCAATGCAATTGCAAGACAAGAATTGAGAGAAAATCCTGTAGAGTAATAATCATAATTTTCAACAATGGCTGAGTTCAAACAGCCATTGTTGAAAACAATTAAATAGTGGGGGCTGTTTGAAAAATGCACATTAATGAACTTTTTGATTTGAAAGGGAAAACCGCAATCGTAACTGGCGGAGGCCGGGGATTAGGTGAAATGATAGCGGAAAGTTATGCGGAAGCAGGGGCGAACGTCGTCGTTTGTTCAAGAAAGCTTGAAGCATGCCAAGAAGTAAGTGAAAAACTAAAGAAAATGGGTGTCGGTTCTTTAGCATTTCAATGTGATGTGTCCAATCCTGATGACGTAAAGCATGTTGTTGAAGAAACGTTAAAGGAATTTGGTCAAATTGACATTCTTGTCAATAATAGCGGAGCTACTTGGGGAGCACCATTTTTAGAGATGCCGCTTGATAAATGGCAGAAAGTGATGGACGTGAATGCAACGGGCACATTTATATTTTCACAAGCGGTTGCTGGACACATGAAAGAACGAAAACAAGGGAAAATAATTAATATTGCGTCTGTTGCTGGTTTAAAAGGTGGAGAAGAAGGAGCGATGGACACAGTTGGTTACAATGCTAGTAAGGGAGCAGTCATTTCCTTTACACGTGACCTCGGTGTTAAACTTGCAAAATATAACATTCAAGTGAATGCCATTGCTCCAGGTTGGTTTCCAACAAAAATGTCAAAAGGTCTATTAGATAAATTTGGAGAAAAGTTTATTGAACGTAACCCTTCAAGACGCTTTGGAACAGATACAGACTTAAAAGGACTTGCTTTATTTTTAGCAACGAAGGCATCAGACTATGTCGTTGGTCAAACAATAGTTGTTGACGGCGGGCAAACCGCTTCATAACAAATAAACATAAAACAAAGGAGTATTACATTATGGCAAAAAACGGAAGAGATCCAGTTATTGTATCAGCGGTTCGGACCGCAATTGCGAGGCAAGGAGGCGCGCTTGCTACTGTTGATGCCCATGTTTTTGGCGCTGAAGTCATTAAAGAGGCGATTAAGCGTGCAAAAGTAACACCTGAAATGATTGATGATGTTATTTTCGGAAACGTGCTAAGTGCAGGAGGAAACATTGCAAGACTAACCGCACTCCAAACAGGTCTATCGATGGATATTCCAGGACTTACAGTTGATCGACAATGTGGATCAGGAATCAATGCTGTAAACTTGGCAGCACAAGCGATCCGTGCAGGAGCAGGTGACGTCTATATTGCAGGTGGAACAGAAAGTATGACGAGAGCTCCATACTTAATGAATCGTCCTGAACGAGCATACAGCCCAGTACCTCCAAGTTTCCGTAAATCACGTTTATCTCCTGATTTCATCGGTGACCCACCAATGGGGATCACGGCGGAAAACTTAGCTGAAAAATATAATATTTCTCGTGAAGAGCAAGATGAATATTCAGTTGAAAGCCAAAGACGTATGGCTCATGCAATGGAAAACGGCTTTTATGATGAACAAATCGTGCCCATCGAAGTGCCACAGCGAAAAGGCGACCCGGTCATTTTTGATAAAGACGAACATCCGCGCCCAGGAACAACGATGGAGGCACTCTCAAAACTACCTCCTGTGTTTAAAAAGGATGGAACAGTTACGGCAGGAAGCAGTTCAGGACTGAATGATGCAGCATCTGCACTCGTTGTTATGGCACGTGAAAAGGCAGAAGAGCTAGGCTTAGAAGTGTTAGGTGTTGTACGCGATTATACGGTAGCTGGCGTTGATCCGAACATTATGGGAATTGGTCCTGTACCAGCAACGAGAAAGTTAATGGAACGTACAGGTTTAACGATTGACGATTTTGATGTTGTTTACTTAAACGAAGCGTTTGCTGCACAAGTGCTTGCTTGTAATAGAGAACTTAATATTGATCTAGCGAAATTAAATGTAAACGGTGGAGCGATTGCACATGGACATCCACTCGGTTCAACAGGTGCGATTCTTATTACGAAGGCAGTGTATGAATTAAAACGTACTGGTAAGAATCGTGCACTCGTTACAGCTTGTATCGGTGGTGGACAAGGAATTGCAACACTTATTGAACGTGATAAATAATTAGAAAAAGGTGATACGATGCGCTTAAAAGATAAAGTAGCCATTGTCACTGGTGGAAGCAGTGGAATTGGGAGAGCCACTGCTCTCCTCTTTTCATCAGAAGGGGCACAAGTAATGGTTGCTGATATTAATGAAGAATTAGGTCGTGAAACCGTACAATTGATTAAAGAAAATGGCGGGGACGCCGTATTTCAACGTGTTGATGTGTCGAGCCCAGAACAAGTTCAAGCAGTTGTAAAAGCAACAATCGAAAATTTCGGAAAATTAAATATTATGGTAAACAACGCTGGAATTTCTCATGGTGAAAAGAAAATTGAAGACGTACCCATTGAGGACTGGGATAAAGTCGTAGATGTCAGTATGAAAAGTGTTTTTCTCGGTATGAAATATGCGATCCCAGAAATGCTTGAGCATGGTGGTTCGATTATAAACACCGCTAGTGTTGCTGGCATCAAAGGTCAAAAATTATTAGCAGGGTATACAGCTGCAAAAAGTGGAGTCATTGCTATTACGAAAAGTACCGCTTTAGAGTACGGAAAACATAACATTCGAATTAATGCGATTGCGCCAGGTGTTATTGAAACACCGATTACTGATGAATGGAAAAAGACACCAAAATGGCCAATACTTTCAACTGCGAATGCCTTACGTAGAATTGGACAGCCTGAAGAAGTTGCGAATGCGATGTTATTTTTAGCATCTGATGAATCATCGTTTGTTACGGGAACGACATTAGTCGTTGACGGAGGTACACTTTTAGGAAAATAGTTAACCAGCTTAAAGATTATGGTAGAATAGTAGAAAAGATTGGAAACTTTCTCGCTAGCCTCGTGGAAAGTTTCCAATTTTTCGAATGCGTCGACAATTTTACGATAGATGGGAGTTACGAAGTTGAAAGAAAGAATCATTCAAAAAGGCAGTGATCTATTTCAGGTCAAAGGTTTTACACAAACCTCCATTCAAGACATCGTTGAAACACTTGGTGTGACAAAAGGGACTTTTTATTATTATTTTACGAGTAAAGAAGAACTATTAATGGAAATCAATTTGCGATACATTAATGATGTTCTTGAAAAGCAAGTCGCCATTATGGGAAATCACGAAACAGATGCACGTACAAAAATTAAAGAAGTAATGACAATGCTCATAAAAAACATTGATAAACAAGGAGCAAATGCAAAAATATTTTTTAGAGAACTGAACAATTTAAATGAAAAGCATTTAAAAATCATGATTGGGAAACGAAAAGAGTTTTACCTAAATTTGCAAACAATCGTTGAGAACGGGATTGCATCAGGTGAACTGCGTCCTGATTTAAGACCAGATATAGTGACATTTGGAATTTTAGGAGTTTGCAATTGGAGTTATCACTGGTTTGATCCGCAAGGTGAATTAACTGATGTTCAAGTTGCACATATTTTTGCAGATATGATTCTAAATGGCTTGGAAGTTAAAAACGCTGAACTCATGTTGGAGGAATAGATATGGGCCAGAAAATTGAAGTTAAAGTTCGTTTTGCAGAAACAGATTTGCTTGGACACGTTAACAATGCCAGTTATTTCGTATATTTGGAAGAAGCACGTGTAGAGTTTTTTAAAACGGTATTTCCAGAAAAAAAGCAATCGTTTGTTGTCGCTTCCGTAAAATGTGATTTTCTTCGACAAGCATTTTTTGATCAATGGTTAATGATTCAAACAAAGGTTGTTAAAATTGGAAATAAAAGCTTTGACCTTGAACACGCAATCATTGATAAAAATAGTGGCGAACTAATCGCAACAGGACGTTCTGTTGTCGTACACTTTAACTTTGAAAAGCAAGCGAGTGAAACGATAACAAGTGAGATGCGTAAACAGCTTGAACAAGCGCAACATATCTAATGCATATTGAAAAAAGATTAGCCCAGCTAAATAGATATAAATGTTATAAAGATGAACGAATCTTGTGAAATAATTGCATATCTGGCAAAGCATTTGGAGGAGGAGAGAACATGACAAATAACGAGCATATTGACACAATTCCAGTTCGTAAAGGTGAAGAGTTAAATACAGATAGACTAGATGCATTTTTAATTGAAAATATCGAAGGGCTCAGCAAAGAGGCTCCATTGGAAATTGAGCAGTTTCCTGCGGGTGCTTCAAATTTAACGTATCAAATTCGTAAAGGTGAATGGGAAGCCGTTTTACGTCGGCCACCCCTCGGTCCTGTCGCGCCAAAAGCTCATGATATGGGTAGAGAGTACACGATCTTAAAGGCGATTCATCCATATTTCAAGCAAGCTCCAGAAGCTTACTTGTATACGGACAATACGGACATTATCGGTAGTCCATTTTTAATTATGGAAAGAAAGCGCGGATATGTGATTGACACAAAATTTCCAGACGGAGTGACCCCTACGGAACAACTCGGTCGTCATATTTCTGAAAAAATGATCGATACTCTCGTTGCGCTGCATTCAATCGATTATCGCAAAACAGAAATAAAAAACATGGTAAAGCCTGAAGGTTTTATTGAACGACAAGTAAGAGGCTGGATTGAACGTTATGAACGTTCAAAAACTGAAGAAATAAAAGGTGTTGATGAACTTACGAAATGGCTAGCAAGTCGTATTCCAAATTCGCCACCCCCGACAATTATTCATTATGACTTCAAATTAAACAATACGATGTTTGATTTTTCCTTTGAAAATGTCATCGGTTTATTTGATTGGGAAATGACGACGGTCGGAGATCCGCTTGCTGATTTAGGAGTTATGCTTGGATATTGGGTGCAAGAAGACGATCCAGAAGAAATAAAAGGAAATCGTTCGAATGTAACAACATTGCCAGGCTTTATGACAAGAGAAGAAATTGTTGAAGATTATGCGAAAAAAAGTGGTCGTGATGTCTCCAATATCCAGTTCTATTTAGCATTCGCTTATTTTAAAAATGCAGTGATTGCTCAGCAAATTTATTATCGATATAAACGTGGACAAACGCAGGATGAGCGATTCGCTACGTTCAATCAACATACGTTTAATCTAATTCAGCAAGCACGAAGAACAGCTGCAAATAAAATTTAGGAGTGATACGTTGGCAACTATCGACCTTCTTTTAAAAAAAGAAGAAATCAATGACAACATAATGAAAAATCAAATTGCCGTTGTTTTTGATATTTTACTTGCGACTTCAACTGTATCTTCAATGTTTTATAACGGTGCTAAAGAAGTGATTCCGGTTCTTGATGGGGAAGAAGCATTAAAAAAAGCAAAAGAACAGCAGACGGATGATTACATTTTAGTCGGAGAATATTTAGGCGAAACGATTGAAGGGTTTTATCCGCCGATTCCGACATTATTAACAAATCGGGTGAAAGAGAAACGAGTTATATTTTCAACGACAAATGGAACGGTAGCATTAAAAAACAGTTGGGCTGCAGATGCAGTATATGCGGCATCAATGCTTAATGAAGAAACGTTGGCGAATTATTTAATGACGGAATATAGGAGTCGAGATTATATGCTCGTCTGTTCCGGTTCTTCAAACGCCTTCAATTTAGAAGATCTTTATGGAGCTGGCTCTTTTATTGCAAATCTCGTTCAAATTGGAGAGAAACGTGGGCTATCTTGGTACATGACAGATGCCGCTATCGCCGCACTTCATTTCTATGAAGGTAATAGAGAAAATGGGGAAACGTTGCTCAAAGCTTCAAGGGTTGGCGAAAGTCTTGTAAATAAAGGGTTCGGTGATGTAGTGAACTACATTATGCAAAAAAACGCGTGCCCCGTGATTCCAAAATTAAATGGTGAAGTATTAACGTTAGTCGAAACGAAATAGTGTAGGAGGAGTTTAGAGTGCAAAGATTTGAAAACGCGTTTGCTGTTATTACTGGAGCTGGAAGTGGAATTGGTGAAGCGACAGCGAAAAGATTAGCAAATGAAGGAGCAAAAGTCCTTTTAGTTGGTCGAACACTTTCAAAACTCGAACGTGTTGCAGAAGAAATTAATCAAGGCGCTAAGCAAAAAGCGTTCACATTTACATGTGATGTTACATCTGAAGAAGAAGTTGAAAAACTAAAAGTGCATGTAAAAGAAGAGTTTAATGAAGTGAACATTTTAATTAACAACGCTGGAGCGTCTGCTTATTCATCAATTTTAGAAATGCCATACGACCAATGGGAATCGATTGTGGCTGTTAATTTGCATAGTATATTTCTCATGTCAAAAGCGATTGGCGGTTTGATGGTTGAAGCCGCAAAAACATCTGAAACAAAACGCGATCGAGCGATCGTTAATGTGGCATCACTATCTGGACATAAGCCGGGACTTATGTTTCCACATTATAGTTCGGCGAAAGCAGCAGTTATGAATTTTACGAAAGCACTAGCGGGTGAAGTCGCGAAATACGATATACGCGTCAATTCTGTATCCCCAGGTTTCGCGGAAACTCCGCTTACGGAACAAGGACTAAAAAACGAAAGTTTTGTAAAATCAATCGAGCGTCATACTTTATTAAAAAGAGTGGCAGAACCAGAGGAAATTGCAAGTGTTATCGCCTTCGCCGCTTCAACGGATGCATCATATATGACAGGCTCTGATATACTTGTAGATGGCGGTTGGTTAGCTAAGTAAGTTCACAAACAAGTTGACCCTACTTTATAATATATATTATAATGACGGAAGACATGTTAAAGTAGGTTGCATGGTAATGTTTTGGAGGGAGGGATAGCAAATGGCGGAAACTCGAGTTCGCAAAAACGAATCTATTGATGATGCTCTACGTCGTTTTAAACGAACAGTATCGAAGGAAGGCACATTAGCAGAAGTTAGGAAACGGAAGCATTATGAAAAACCTAGTGTAAGGCGGAAGAAAAAATCAGAGGCAGCTAGAAAACGAAAGTATTAAGAGAGGATGGTTCTTCAATGAGTCTTGATAACCTTCTACTTGAAGATATGAAACAAGCGATGAAGAACAAAGATAAAACAAAGCTAGCGGTCATTCGCTTGGTTCGCTCTGCTTTGCAAAATGAAGCGATTAAACGAAACGGAGCTTTAAGCGAAGACGATGAAATTGCCGTTCTCTCTAGGGAATTAAAGCAGCGAAAAGACTCCCTCCAAGAATTTAAAAAAGCTGGAAGAGATGACCTCGTTGAAGGGGTAATTTCTGAAATAAAGGTGTTAGAAGCTTATTTACCAAAACAACTTACAACTGAAGAACTCGAGGCGATTGTGAAAGAAACGATTGCAGAAATTGGTGCTTCTTCAAAAAAAGAATTTGGTAAAGTAATGGGTGCCATCATGCCAAAAGTGAAAGGCAAAGCGGATGGTAATATTGTAAATCAACTTGTGCAGAAACACCTGTCTTAATTAAACTGACACGTCTTGTTGTACAAGACGTGTCTTTTTTCAGTCGCGATTTGAAGAAAGGAACGGGTAAAATGAAAAAAACAAATTGCTTTCATTTCATCCTTTTTTTGAGCGCATGTTTATTTGCTGTTTTTCATACAGGGTTAAAAGCCGAAGATGCATCTTCTGTTGTTTACTTTATACCCGTTGAAAAGGAAGTTGAACGTGGGTTAGAGGCTTTCCTTGAACGTTCCTTAAATGAAGCAAAGCAGCAAGGTGCCGACCATGTCGTGCTTGAAATACATACACCCGGTGGACTTGTAGATGCGGCTGGTAATATATCGAAAATCATTCGCGAATATGATTTACCAACAACAGCATTTATTATAAAAGATGCATTGTCCGCAGGGGCATACATCTCGTTAAATGCGGATGAAATTGTCATGACACCAGGTAGTCGAATCGGTGCAGCAGCTGTCATTGATCAAGAAGGGAATATGGCTGAAGAAAAAGCAGTGTCTGCTTGGCTCGCTGATATGAAAGCTTCGGCTGAATTAAATGGCCGTGATCCGTTATACGCTTTAGCAATGTCCGATCCTGACATTGATTTACCTGAATATGGAGCAGAAAAAGGAAAAGTTTTAACGTTAACCGCAAACCAAGCGCGTGAAGTAGGCTATGCGGAATCTATCGTTGAGAATCGAAACGAATTGCTTGAATATTTACAGTTAAGTGATGCGACTATCGTAGAAAGTGAAATTACAGTTGCAGAACGTATCGCTAGAATCGTTACTCATCCAGTGATTATTCCAATTTTGCTAACGTTAGGAAGCTTGGGACTAGTTCTCGAATTGTATTCACCAGGCTTTGGAGTCCCGGGAATAATCGGAGCGAGTTCTCTGTTTTTGTTCTTTTTTGGACATACGATTGCTGGTTTTGCAGGTTGGGAAGCATTGATTCTCTTTTTTGCTGGAATCATTTTAATTTTAATTGAGATTTTTACACCTGGTTTTGGTATATTCGGGATTAGCGGCATTGTTTCTATTTTCATTAGCATTTTTTTGTCTTCAAGCGTTCCCGTTGTCGATATGATACTTTATTTAATCATAGCGTTTATCGTCACATTAGCAGTGTCAATCTTATACATACGTATTTTTGGTTATCGAGGTTTCCTTAGAAAACTCGTTCTAACAGATGCTACGAAAACAGAGTTAGGGTATGTTTCTCATGAGACGAAGAAGGAGTTGGTCGGACAAATTGGAATGACGATGACTCCGTTGCGTCCGAGCGGAATTATCGAAATCAACAATGAACGCCATGATGTTGTATCAGAAAGTGGATTTGTTGAAAAAGGGAAGCAAGTGATTGTCGTTAAGTCGGTTGGTTCTCGAATTGTCGTGAAAGAATTAAAAGATAATAAGGAATAAATTGAAGGAGGAATTGTGATGCCTATTGATCCGGGTACGTTAGGAACAATATTATTAGTAGGTTTAATCATTATTGTCGTAGCGGTATTGTTTACATTTGTACCGATTACACTTTGGATTTCTGCATTAGCTGCAGGTGTGCGTATTGGAATATTTACTCTCGTTGGAATGCGTCTTCGCCGTGTTATTCCGTCGCGAGTCATTAGTCCGCTTATTAAAGCTGAGAAAGCAGGACTTAATGTCACTGTTAACCAGTTAGAAAGTCACTATCTTGCAGGAGGAAATGTCGATCGCGTCGTTAATGCTCTAATTGCTGCACATCGTGCAAATATTGAATTAACTTTTCAACGTGCAGCGGCAATTGACTTGGCAGGACGTGACGTTCTTGAAGCTGTACAAATGAGTGTAAACCCAAAAGTCATTGAAACACCATTCATTTCAGGTGTTGCGATGGATGGGATCGAGGTGAAGGCGAAAGCCCGTATTACCGTAAGGGCTAACATCGATCGACTTGTTGGGGGGGCAGGTGAAGATACCGTGATTGCACGTGTCGGTGAGGGAATTGTTTCTACGATTGGATCGAGTGATGACCATAAGCTAGTTCTCGAAAATCCAGATTCAATTTCACATACGGTATTAGAAAAAGGTCTTGATTCAGGAACAGCATTTGAAATTTTATCAATTGATATTGCTGATATTGATATTGGTGAGAATATTGGTGCTGGGTTACAAACGGATCAAGCTGAAGCGGATAAAAAGATTGCTCAAGCAAAAGCAGAGGAACGCCGTGCGATGGCAGTTGCTCAAGAGCAAGAAATGCGTGCCCGAGTTGAAGAAATGCAAGCAAAAGTTGTTGAAGCTGAAGCCGAAGTACCAATGGCGTTAGCGGAAGCACTCCGTTCTGGTAAAATCGGAGTAATGGATTATATGAACCTAAAAAACATTGAAGCTGACACTGATATGCGCGAATCGATTGGAAAAGGTAGCGATGAAATGAGAAAACATAATGACGATGAACCGAAAGGGAAGAGGTAATCGTCGTGTTTGAACAAATGATAAACTTCTTTTTTCAAAACATGTTCTTTTTTATTATTTTGCTCTTTGGTTTAAGTCAGCTATTTCGCAGAAAAACATCAAGTGAAAGTAGTGGCAGAGAAAATCGTCCACAGACAAAAGGGTCACCTTTGCCGCCTGTAGCGAAACCATTTTTTGAGGAATGGTTAGAACCACAGAAGTATTCAGAGAAAGCACAAGTACATGAAGAGGAGGAAGCTAATGAAGTTGAGAACGTATCGACATCAATGGGACAAGAAAAGCATCAAACATATTCTCCTCCTCTTCAATTAGCTTCAGAAGCCAACATGTCTTTTCCAAAACGAGAGGATTCCCTTCAGTATGAGGATGAAGTGAAAATTAAGACGACTACATTTCAGAATCCATCGCGACGTGAAGTTGCACATGGAATTATTTGGGCAGAAATATTAGGACCTCCAAGGGCAAAAAAGAAATATACGTATCGCCGTTATTAGTTACAGTTATAAGCTCGCCAATTTGGCGAGTTTTTTGTTGAAAAACTTTTTTAGATGAATATTTCCTCGCTTAACATGTCTTTGAGTGATAGTTAATTCGTTTTTTTCATACATATGAATGGAGAGGAGGTCATCCAATGGCGAAGTGGCAAGAGAAAATTAAGAAATGGATCATAAAAAAAACAGCGCTACCAGCAGATGCACTATTGGATTTACCTCGTGTGACGATGATAGGGCAACTACATATTTATATAGAAAATCATAAAGGTGTTATCCACTTTTCAAAAGATGAACTTCGACTTGCTTTAAATAAAGAACAACAGATGAGAGTGAAAGGGGAAGATTTTGTCATAAAAACGATTTTACCTGAAGAGTTATTACTTGAAGGAAAAATTACGAAAGTGGAATACATCGATGTATAACAGGACGGAAAATTAGCAATTAAAAAAAGTCGATGTTTTTACGTTTTATTTAATACGAGCAGATTAAAAACGCCACATCATGTGGCAATGGATGTCTATGCAAGAGAGATTTAGTCTTACTTTTGTGGGGATGTACTTAAAATATGTACAAGTTTGTAGCTTGTGAGTTACGGCTTTCATTGTTCATCTTTTATTTGCCATAAGCAGACTAATTTGCATATTTGAGGTGTCGGTATTGAAAAATCAAATGTTTTACTTTATTTCAGGTTATGTAAGGGCAGAGGTGAAAGGGAAACATACGGAACTGTTTCTTGATCGATGTGTGCAAAACAATATTCCGATTTGGTTTGTAAAACGAATCGATGATGAGACGATTAGTTGTTACTTTTTTTTAAAAGATATTTCACAGATTAGGGTTTTATTAAGAAGGACAGGTTGTCGGCTTTCGTTCAAGCAGAAAATAGGGTTACCTTTTTTCTTGAAAAAAATGTATTCGAGAAAAGGGTTTATACTCGGATTGGTATGTACTTTATTTATGATTTTCTTTCTGTCCAACATGATTTGGAGCATTCATATTCATGGTGCCAGCCCTGAAGTGGAACACGAGGTAAAACAGAAATTACATCAGATTGGCGTAAAAAAAGGTGCTTTTATTTTCTCACTACCGAGTGAGCAGGAGATTCAGCAGACTGTTACTGAAAGCAACGACAATTTAACATGGATTGGTGTGAAAAGATTAGGGACACGCTATTCATTTGAAGTTGTGGAAAAAAAGATACCAGAAGAAAAAGAAGCATTAAATCCACGTCATTTAGTAGCTAGGAAAAAAGCAGTCATTTATAAAATATTTGCTGAACAAGGACAGGCAATGGTAGAAGATAGGGATTTCGTCAAAAAAGGTGATATTTTGATTTCTGGCATTGTTGGATCTGATGAACAAGAAAAAGTTATGCCTGCGAAAGGTTCGGTCCTTGGTGAAGTTTGGTATTTGTCGGAGGTAACCGTCCCTTTAAAATCAACGATTATTACGAATACTGGGGATACATTGAATAAGTACTATATAAAGTTAGGCAAAATATCGATACCGATATGGGGATTTGAGAAAGATTCTTTTTCAAAAAAAGAGATGATCACTGACATGAAACCATTTTACTTTTTAAAATGGCAATTACCAATTTCTTTTCAAAAAGATAAAATATTTGAGATTGAGCATTCGGAGAGAGTTTTATCTGAAAAACAAGCAAAAGAGTTAGCATTTGAATTGACGGAAAAAGATTTAATGCGACAGCTTCCAAGAGATGCAGAAATTAAAGGAAAAAAAATTTTGCATGAAAAGATTGGCAATGGTAAAGTAAACGTAAAGATTCATTACCAAGTCATTGAAGAAATTGCAACTGAACAACCAATCATTCGAGGAGATTGAGACTATTGACAGAAACGCATCAAATCCAACTTAATTTTAATAATACGACAGATACTCAAGCTCTTTTCGGGCCGAACGATTCACATTTAAAAACAGTTGAAAGTGTGCTTCACGTTTCTATCGTCACGCGGGGAGGAAAAGTGGCGGTTACTGGAAGTTATGAAACATCACGCATCGTCGAAACAGTATTAAATGCATTACTTAAATTGGTTACGGATGGTATCCACATTTCTGAACGTGATGTCGTTTATGCTATTCAACTTGCTGAGCAAGGAATGATTGATCAACTGTTTGAATTATTTAATGAAGAAATTACGTTAAACAGCAAAGGGAAACCGATTCGAGTAAAAACAATTGGACAGCGCCAATATGTGCGAGCGATCGAAAAATCCGATCTCGTCTTTGGAATCGGTCCAGCGGGTACAGGCAAAACTTATTTAGCCGTTGTCACAGCAGTTGCAGCGTTAAAGCAAAATCGATTACAGCGGATTATATTAACTAGACCCGCAGTCGAAGCGGGAGAAAGTCTCGGTTTTCTACCAGGTGACTTAAAAGAAAAAGTTGATCCGTATTTGCGTCCTCTTTATGATGCGCTTCATGATGTACTTGGTGTTGAACAGACAGAACGATTAATTGAACGAGGTGTCATTGAAATTGCACCGCTTGCTTATATGCGTGGTCGCACACTTGATGATGCGTTTGTCATATTGGATGAAGCCCAAAATACGACCTCAGAGCAAATTAAAATGTTCTTAACAAGATTAGGCTTTGGTTCAAAAATGGTCATCACGGGTGACCTCTCTCAAATTGATTTACCGAAAGGAAAAGAATCAGGTTTAAAAGTAGCTGAAAAAATATTATCAAACGTGAACGGGATTTCGTTTATTTATTTACAGCGGACGGATGTCGTTCGACATCCGCTCGTTCAAAAAATTATTGAAGCCTATGAAAAAGAAGAAGCAAAACTTCAAAATATGACATAATTGTAAAGACTCGCCTCATAGGCGAGTTCGTTTCTTTCTTCATCTTTCCACAGTGTGAGGAACGTGATAGACTTTCAATAATAGAATTGTTTTTAAATTCGGAGGTAAGTTGGTCTTCTAGGACGTTCCATCGTTAATAATCTAACTTTGTGATATTACTATTCCTAAATATGCACGATTAGTCTGGAACAAGATGGGGTGACAAATTTGAAATCGAAATGGACTTCAATCGTCAACAGATTCTCCTTTCAAAAAAATGAAGGCTTCCTAACAGCTTTGTTTTATCTTCTCATCGCCCTCATCATGTACGGTAGTTTAATTCAAAGTGTCCTTCCTGAGAAAATGGATATTTCTTTATATAGTGTAGCCGAAAGAGATATCGCCTCTCCAGTAACGATCGAAAATAAACAAGCGACGCTCCAAAAGCAAAATGAAGCTGCTGAGGCAGTTGAGCCTGAATATACGAACAAAGTTGAAACCACACAAACTCAAGTTGAGAAAGTTGAAGATTTTTTCGCTTCAATTGCTAAAGTGAACGAAGTGAATGCATCTGAAGAAGATGATGGAGCAGTGGAAGAAAAATCGCTTGATGAAAAACTTACAGAGTTAAAGGAGATGCTCGTTAGTTCGGCGATAAATGAGCTTTCAGATGATACGCTGCAAGCGTTTTTAACAACATCTTCGACACAGTTAGCAATCTCAAAAGATGTGATTATTACTTCAGTTAAAAATGTATTAAACGAAAGAATTACGGTTGAAGAATTAAATCAGGCAAAAGATAATGTTGAAGAACAAATTCAAAAAGCAAATTTAAATTCATCTGTACGAGAGCCGTCAATTGAATTGGCTCGTGCTGTCATTATTCCAAACTTCTTTATCGATACGGAAGCGACGAAGGTAAAACGTGAAAAGGCAATCGAATCTGTAACGCCAGTCATGATTCGTCAAGGACAAATTATCGTTCAAGAAGGACAAGTTATAAACCGTGAAGCACTGGAACAACTTGAAGTGGTAGGACTATTAGATGAACATTTTAATCTTTATCCGTTAGTCGGATTGGCAATTCTCGTCGTTGTTTTAACAGGTTTTCTCGCTTATTTTATCCAAGAAAGAGGGTTCACTCAACTTAATCGAAATCGGTATAATGTAATGTATTTAACGATATTTTCCATTACGATTATCGTATTTAAGTTAGTGAGTTTGTCGGCTGGGCTAACGAGTGGGATTCATTATGTATTACCGGCTGCCATGGGTACGATGCTCATTAAGCTGTTGATAAGCGAACGACTTGCGTTAGCATCCGCACTTGTATTTGCTGTGGTAGGAAGTATATTATTTAATACAGACACAGTCGGAATTTTTAATGGTGAGTTCGGACTATATATTTTAGTGAGCTCGAACGCTGCGATTTTTTTACTCGGGAGACATAACCATCGTTCAAAAATTTTAAAAACCGGATTATTCGTTTCGCTCATTAATATCGTCGCTATCATTATGATTTATATGCTACGAATGGGGCAGTTTGATTGGATTGACCTCGGGGTATATAGTGGATATGCCGTTATTTCAGGATTTCTCTCCGCCGTATTAACACTTGGTCTTATGCCGTTTTTTGAAGCAGCTTTTAGAATCTTATCAACGATGAAGCTGATTGAACTATCAAATCCAAATCATCCATTGTTACGTAAGTTGCTAATGGAAGCACCTGGGACCTATCACCATAGTGTCATGGTAGCGAATTTAGCCGAAGCTGCATGTGAAGCGGTTGGAGCGAATGGGTTACTCGCAAGGGTAGGCTCTTATTATCACGATGTCGGAAAAACGAAACGTCCTAACTTTTTTATTGAAAATCAAATGAATATGGAAAATCCTCATGATAAAATTGCACCGCTTCTAAGCAAAAAAATTATCGTTGCTCATGCTTACGATGGAGCCGACATGTTGAGAGAACACCGCTTGCCAAAAGAAATCGTTGATATTGCTGAACAGCATCACGGGACAACGTTGTTAAAATATTTTTATCATAAAGCAAATGAACAGTCAGAACAACCGATTCCAGAAGAAGATTATCGTTATCCTGGACCGAGAGCACAAACGAAAGAAGCTGCCATTGTAGGTATTGCCGATGGCGTTGAAGCTGCCGTTCGCTCGATTCCAAAGCCAACACCTGCCAAAATTGAATCGATAGTAAGAAAAATTATTAATGATCGGCTTGAGGATGGACAATTTAATGAGAGTGATTTAACGTTTAAAGAGCTTGACACAGTAGCAAAAACAATTTGTGAAACGTTGCAAGGTATTTTCCATTCACGAATTGAATATCCAGAAGACTTAAAAAAGAAGGTGACGAAGTGATGGCATTGTCCATCAGTTATTTAGACGAAACAAGCGAAGTACAAGCAGAAGAGCTAGACCTAATCAAACAACTTCTTAACAAAGCGGCCGAATATGAAAATTTATCTGGTGAAATTGAAGTTTCAATTATGTTTGTAGATAATGAGAAAATTCGAAAAATAAATAAACAATATCGAAACATGGATAAGCCAACAGACGTCATTTCGTTCGCCCTTGAAGAACAAGTTGAAGGAGAAGTGGAAATCGTCGGGGTGACGTTGCCAAGAATTCTTGGAGACATCGTCATTTCAATTCCAAAAGCGAAACAACAGGCGAAAGATTATAACCATTCATATCGTCGAGAACTTGGATTTTTAGCTTTACATGGATTTCTCCATCTTCTCGGTTATGACCATGGAACGGAGAAAGAAGAACAGATGATGTTTCAAAGACAAAAGGAAATTCTTGAAAAACATGGGCTTACAAGATAAGCGATTTTCCCGATTTATCGCATCATTTCAGTACGCTGCCTTTGGAATTGCACATACGTTTAAAACGGAACGTAATTTTAAAATTCACGTTGTTGTAGCTTTGATCGTCATACTGTTCGCTTATTTTCTTTCTATTACACGTTTTGAATGGCTCATTTTAATCATCGTTATTAGTTTTACGGTCATACTTGAATTAGTAAATACAGCGATTGAAAATGTTGTAAATTTGATTACAAACGACTATCATCCATATGCGAAAGCTGCAAAAGATATTGCAGCTGGGGCTGTCCTCATTAGTGCCATTATGAGTGTAATGATCGGATGTATTATTTTTATTCCACGTCTGCTTGAACTTTTTATAAAGTGAGGAATAAAATTATTGAAAGGACTTTCCACATGATTGAACAATTGATTGAAGTTGCGAAAGATGCGAGAACACGGGCGTATGTTCCGTATTCAAACTTTGCTGTTGGAGCGGCATTACTGACATGCGAAGGGATAATGTATCGAGCTGGAAATATCGAAAATGCTTCATACAGTCTTTGTGTCTGTGCAGAAAGAACTGTACTTTTTAAAGCGTTTTCGGAAGGGGACAAACAATTTAAAGCATTGGCCGTTGTAGCTGATACACATGAGCCCGTATCCCCTTGTGGTGCTTGCCGACAAGTGATGCTTGAATTGTGCGAACCAGAAATGCAAGTCATTTTAAGCAACATGCAAGGGAAATATATGGAAACGACTGTGCAAAACCTTCTCCCTTTTGCGTTCTCAAGAGAGGATGTTAGCGAATGAACAATGAGAGCTTTAAATCAGGATTTGTCGCACTTATCGGTCGTCCCAACGTTGGAAAATCCACTTTATTGAATCAAGTCATTGGCCAAAAAGTGGCAATTATGAGTGATAAGCCGCAAACGACACGTAATAAGATTCACGGTGTCTATACGACGAAGAATGCTCAAGTCATTTTTGTTGATACACCAGGAATTCATAAGCCAAAGCATAAACTTGGTGAATTTTTGACAAAAGTAGCTGAAAAAACGTTAAATGAAGTTGATCTCATTCTTTTTGTTGTAAATGCGGATGAACAAATCGGGGGAGGCGACAAATACATTATTGATCGGCTTAAGCAAGTTAGTAAACCTGTATTTTTAGTCATTAACAAAATCGATAAAGTTCATCCTGAACAACTATTACCGCTTATTGAAAGCTATCGGAACGAAATGGAGTTTAGTGAAGTTATTCCAATTTCAGCTATGCATGGGAACAATATAGAGTCGCTGCTCGAACAGATTATTAATTGTTTAAGCGAGGGGCCTAAATATTATCCTGACGACCAACTATCCGATCACCCTGAACACTTTATCGTTGCTGAAATGATTCGTGAAAAAGTTCTACAACTTACTCGAGAAGAAGTGCCGCACTCTGTCGCCGTTACGATCGAGCAAATGCAACGACGCGAAGGAAAAAATCTTATTGATGTTCACGCAACCATCGTCGTTGAACGTGCTTCTCAAAAAGGGATTATTATCGGAAAAAACGGAACGATGTTAAAAGAAATTGGTTCCAGAGCGAGAAGAGATATTGAAAAAATTTTAGGTGATAAAGTTTTTCTTGAACTTTGGGTGAAAGTACAGGAAGATTGGCGAAATCGTAGCAAATTATTAAAGGAATTTGGTTTTAATGAGAAGGAATATTAACCGTCTAATCTGTAATTGACAAAATTTATATAACATCTTCATTAACAAATACGCTCAAAATAATAAAGTAGGAATCAAAAACAAACGGAAGGTGGGAGTTTTCTTGTTAGACCTAACGTGGAGAATCTTTTGTATGACAGGAAACATCGATACCTATCTGCTTATGAAAGAATTGGAAAGTATAGAGGGAGAGAACGATGATCATGGATTAAACTTATCAGAGGCAGAGATTGATTCCACAATTCATTAGAGCAGTACAAGTGTGGTGAAGGGCTTGCTAAAAAAAATTGAAGGGATTGTCATCCGCTCGACCGATTACGGTGAATCGAATAAAATAATTACTATATATTCGCGAGATAGCGGTAAAATCGGTATGATGGCGAGAGGCGCAAAAAAACCAAACAGCCGCCTCTCTTCTATTTCGCAACTATTTACATATGGGCATTACCTATATCGTTCCTATAAAGGACTAGGAACGCTATCACAAGGGGAAACGATCCATTCTTTCCGCTCGATTCGTGAAGACTTGTTTAAAACAGCATACGCTGCTTATATTGTAGAGTTGGCGGATAAGTTAACAGAAGATTTTGTTGCTAGTCCGACTTTATTCAATTTGCTTTATTATTCGCTTTATTTCATAAATGAAAATTTCGATGAAGAAGTGATTACGTTTATTTACGAAACTAAAATGCTTGCGTTTGCAGGAATTACTCCTCAATTGCACAATTGTGCACATTGCACGAATGCAGAGGAGGAATATGTTGCTTTTTCAGTAAAGGAAGGCGGTTATTTATGTCACCGCTGTTTACATGCCGATCCGCATTATATTCGAATTTCTCGAGCGACGGCAAAATTACTGCCGATTTTTTTAACGATGGATATAAAACGATTAGGACAAATTTCTTTAAAAAAGTCAACACGATCCGAAATAAAACGAGTGTTAGACGAATACTATGAAGCGTATTCAGGATTGTATTTGAAGTCTAAGCGATTTTTATCTCAATTAGAGAAGTTTGAACAATAAGTTTCCAAAGTTTAAAAGAATGTCGTATGATGATACATAGAGTAAGAGAAGCGGGAAAGCGGGTGACGACAGATCGAACTTACGAAACGCCAAAAGCAAATTTTGCAAATTGTAAAAGATCATGCGCCAATCACTGGTGAAAAGATTGCAGATATGCTCAATTTGACACGCGCTACGTTACGTCCGGACTTAGCGATTTTAACAATGGCCGGCTTTTTGGATGCAAGGCCGAGAGTTGGATATTTTTATACTGGAAAAACAGGATCTCAGCTGTTAACAGAAAAAATAAAAAAAATTAAAGTTCATGATTTTCAATCCGTACCAGTTGTCATTCAAGAATCTGCTTCAGTCTATGATGCGATTACAACAATGTTTCTTGAAGATGTTGGTACATTATTCATCGTAGATAAACATTCAAAATTAGCAGGTGTTGTTTCTCGAAAAGACTTGTTAAGAGCAAGTATCGGTCAAAAAGATTTAGACAACATTCCTGTAAACATCATTATGACAAGAATGCCGAATATCGCAGTTTGCTATCGGGATGATCATCTTATAGATGTGGCAAGACGGTTAATTGAAAGACAGATTGATGCGATGCCAGTCGTAAAAAAAGTGAATGATAACGGCTTTGAGGTGATTGGCAGGGTAACGAAAACGAACATAACGAGAGCCCTTGTTGATTTAGCCGTAGATGAACTCATTTAAGCTCACATACATAGGAGGTGGCTACATATGGATCGAAAGTCGGTGATCGTGTATGTTTTGTCAGATTCCGTTGGTGAAACAGCTGATCTAGTCGTCAAAGCTGCAGCGAGTCAATTTCGGGCGACTGATATCGAAGTAAGGAGAGTTCCTTACGTAGAAGATAAAAGTACGGTTCGGGAAGTCATTACGCTTGCGAAAGAAGCTAACGCCATCATCGCTTATACACTCGTATTGCCCGAGATTAAAGACTATTTAATTGAACGTGCCAATGAGGAAAACCTTAAAGTTGTTGATATATTAGGACCAATGATAAGTTCGCTACAATCACTTATCCAAGTACAACCACGGGGAGAACCTGGACTTGTCCGTAAATTGGATGAGGATTATTTCCGAAAAATTGAAGCGATAGAATTTGCAGTAAAGTACGACGATGGACGAGATCCGAGAGGAATTTTGCATGCTGATATTGTTTTAATTGGTGTATCGCGTACATCAAAAACACCGCTATCACAATATTTGGCACATAAACGAATTAAAGTTGCCAACGTCCCGATCGTACCAGAAGTTGAACCGCCAGAGGAATTGTTTCGTGTTCCCATCAATAAATGTATCGGATTAAAAATTAGTCCGGAAATGTTATATCATATTCGTAAAGAACGCTTAAAAGCACTTGGTCTAAATTCAGATGCAAGCTATGCTAGTATTGAACGAATTAAAAAGGAACTTAGCTATTTTGAAAACGTAACAAATAAAATAGGCTGTCAAGTCATTGATGTTACGAATCGCGCTGTTGAAGAAACGGCAAACTTAATTTTAAATTCGTTTTATCATTCATCACAGAATCGATAGAGATTTTGTGATTTTCTTTGCAATTTTATGGATTGTTTTAATAAAATGAAGTAAAATTAAATATTGTGATTTAAAATGACTAAGTGTTGGATAAAATAAGAAAGATTTGTATACACTTGGAAAAAATTAGTGAATTTAAAAAAGTAACTTTTGTTAGGAGGAATTTTTTTAACTTTAGAGAATCTATGTATAAAGAAAGTAAAAATGTGACGATTTTTGTCGACGCAGATGCATGCCCCGTTGCAATTCGTCGTTTACTTCAATCGATATCCGCTAAAAATAGACAGATTTCCGTTTGTTTTGTTGCTTCTTATAAACATCAATTCAACGATTTGCATGAGAATGTTTATCACGTTATTGTCGATGCTCACCGTGAAGCAGCAGATTTGTACATTGCAAACCATGTGAGAAAAAGAAACATTGTAATTACTCAAGACATAGGTCTAGCTTCTATTGCACTCGCTAAAAATGCCTATGTTATTTCACATACGGGAAAAATGTACTCAAATGATACGATTGATGAAAAGTTGTTTTTCCGACACCTTGGCTCGAAATTAAGAAGAGCAGGGCAGAAAACAAAAGGTCCAAAAAAGTATTCTTTACACGATTTCCGTCAATTTAAAATCACATTGAATAAAATTTTGTCAAAAGAAGGACTTTCATAATTTAACTAGAATGAGTGAATGAGTGTATGAAGAAGTGATGATGCGTGATGAATCATGAACGGTGAAAAAATACGGAATCGAATCCCTGAAGAAATGATTGAGCAAATACGTCAACATATTGACATCGTTGATATCGTTAGTGAGTACGTCCCGTTAAAGAAACAAGGTAGAAATTACTTCGGTTTATGTCCTTTTCACGGTGAAAAAACACCTTCATTTTCAGTAGCACCAGACAAACAAATTTTCCATTGCTTCGGTTGCAAAGTTGGTGGAAATGTTTATTCTTTTTTAATGGAGATCGAAGGCTGGTCATTTTTAGAAGCCGTTCAACATTTAGCGGAAAAAGCTGGAGTCGAACTCCCGCAAATCGCTAGTGAATCGAACCGTAGCGGACAGACAAAACAGCACCAAGAAATGCTCGACATGCATGATATCCTTGTAAAACTTTACCATTATTGTCTCATGGAAACTGAATTTGGTAAAGAGGCTTTAGCCTATTTAAAGGGGCGCGGGATTGAAGTGCAAACGATCAAAACATTTGAAATCGGTTATTCGCCACCATCATGGGATTTTACCGCAAACTTCTTGTCAAGAAGAGGGTTCTCTTTAGACGTTGCTGAAAAAGCCGGCTTGCTCACGAAGCGCAACTTTGATGGAAAACTGTTCGATCGGTTTCGTAATCGTATCATGTTTCCGATCCGAAATGCAAAAGGAGAAACGATTGCATTTGGAGGTCGCGTACTTAGAAACGGTGAACCGAAATATTTAAACAGCCCGGAGTCGCCAATTTTTAATAAGAGCCAAACACTATATGGCTTTCATCTTGCACGCGAAAGCATACGTAAAAAACGACAAACGGTTTTATTTGAAGGTTACGTTGATGTCGTATCTGCATGGAAAGAAGGAGTTACGAATGCGATTGCAACTCTTGGTACGGCGGTTACATCTGAGCAAGCGAATCGGATTCGCAGGACGTCTGAGTCCGTTATTGTCTGTTATGATTCGGATTCAGCAGGAACAAACGCAGCCCTTAAAGCTGCAGAAATTTTAGAGCGAGCAGGTTGTCTTGTAAAAATTGCTAATTTGCCTGACGGTTACGATCCTGATGATTACATTCAAAAACATGGTGGGAAGAAATTTCGTGATGATGTTCTTGCTCAGTCCGTTACGGTTATGACCTTTAAAATGAAGGTGCTGAGGCAAGGGAAAAACTTGCAAGATGAAGGAGAGCGGCTTAAATATGTGGATGACGTTTTGCAAGAAGTGAGCAAGCTTTCGAACGCGATTGAGCGTGACCATTATGTAAGGCAACTTGCAGATGAATTTTCATTATCATTAGATGCGTTAAAAAAACAGCTCTATTTTTTGCGTTCACAAAGAATTAAGGATAGAGACATACGTTTGAGAGATGCTAATTTAGGAAAAAGCTTAATAAAAAATAGTCTTTTACCAGCATATCAAAATGCCGAACGAATGTTACTTTCACATATGATGAAAAATCGGGACATTGCTTTGCGTGTGAAAGAACGATTGGGTGGGGCTTTTAATGTTGAGGAGCACAGTGCGTTAGCCGCATATATTTATGCATTTTATGCGAACTATGAGTCGTCTGACGTTCGCCTACTTTTGGAAACGATCGATGATACCGAAGTTCTTCAAACAGCATCCGAGCTTGCTATTATCGAAATGAATGATGAATTAAGTGAAGAAGCATTGCAAGATTATATACGAGTGATTGAAAATTACCCGAACTGGTTAAAAATAAAAGAAAAAACTCAAGAAAAGATAGAAGCTGAACAACGAGAAGACTTTTTAACTGCCGCTCAAATTGCAAATGAAATTATCGAAATGGAAAAATCGTTAAAGTTAAAAAAATAATAAAAAACATAAGTATGAGAAGTAGTTGGAAGGAGGGGATCGAATGGCTGAGAAACCTATGCAACAAGAAGCAGAAGGTGATTTGACCATCGATCAAGTAAAGGAACAAATTATTGAAAAAGGGAAGAAGACAGGAGTTTTAACGTATTCTTCGATTACTGAAAAGCTTGCTATTTTTGATCAAGATTCAGAACAAATGGATGAGTTTTTTGATATATTAGATGAACAAGGAATTGAAGTCATCGAAGATGATGAAGATGAACCTAGTGGTGAACAGGTTGATGACGAGAATAAAGAAGAAGAGTTCGACGTTACTGATTTAAGCGTTCCTCCAGGTGTAAAAATAAATGATCCCGTTCGCATGTATTTAAAAGAAATTGGTCGAGTGGACTTATTGTCGGCTGAAGAAGAAGTAGAGCTCGCTACACGAATTGAACAAGGCGACGAAGAAGCGAAACGTCGTTTAGCAGAAGCGAACTTACGTCTCGTTGTAAGTATTGCAAAACGCTATGTCGGTCGCGGCATGCTATTTTTAGACTTAATCCAAGAAGGAAATATGGGCTTAATTAAAGCAGTTGAGAAATTTGACTATCGTAAAGGGTTCAAGTTTAGCACGTACGCCACTTGGTGGATTCGTCAAGCGATTACTCGGGCTATCGCTGACCAAGCAAGAACGATTCGAATTCCTGTTCATATGGTCGAAACGATCAATAAATTAATCCGTGTTCAACGACAACTGCTACAAGAATTAGGTAGAGAGCCGACTCCTGAAGAAATCGGAAAAGAAATGGATCTATCTACCGAAAAAGTACGTGAAATTTTAAAAATTGCTCAAGAGCCTGTTTCGTTAGAAACACCAATCGGTGAAGAAGACGACTCACACTTAGGTGATTTCATCGAAGACCAAGAAGCATTAGCACCTGCTGATGCTGCTGCGTATGAGTTACTGAAGGAGCAGCTAGAAGATGTGTTAGATACATTAACAGATCGCGAAGAAAATGTACTGCGCCTTCGTTTCGGTCTTGATGATGGGAGAACTCGAACGCTTGAAGAGGTCGGAAAGGTTTTCGGAGTTACCCGAGAACGGATACGCCAAATCGAAGCGAAAGCGCTACGTAAACTTCGTCATCCAAGCAGAAGCAAGCGTCTCAAAGATTTCTTAGATTAATTAGTTTACTCCTCACATAGGAGTAAACTATTCTTTTTGATTATTTTACTCACTTTAGATTCGTTTTGCAAACTTCTCTGAAAAGATCTTGACTAAATCATGACATTATTGGAAAAACAGTGGAAAGGCTTTTCATCTTCATCATAATCAAGTAAAATATATAAGTGGTTTCTATTTTGTTTACATACTTTTTCAAAAAGCGTTGCAAACTTAATAGCATAAGGAGGAATATTAATGACGCGTAACCCAGTTATTCCATACCTCATCATCGGTATAGCGGGAATTTTACTTGTTATTATTTTATCTTCAGTCGGCATTACTCAAATGAACAAAGAAGCTGGTGGGGGAGAAGAAGAGCTAGCAAGTCCAGAAGAAATTTATGAACAAAACTGTGCATCTTGTCACGGTGGGAACTTGGAAGGAAATAGCGCACCAGCATTAGATAAAGTTGGTAGTTCATTAAGTGAAGAAGAAATTGCTGACATCATTCAGAACGGAAAAGGAGCTGGTATGCCAGCCGGTCTAGTTACAGGTGAGGCACAACAATTGTTATCTGAATGGTTAGCAGAACATAAATAATAGAAACGAGCAAATAAAGCTTTCCAAACTCTTGTGGAAAGCTTTATTTTTCATGTAGCGTAGATCTTAGACTGAACTATAAATGTGGTGAGAACATTGAATAAAAAACAGTTATCAGACCGTTTAAGCGCTGTTAGTGATCAGCTCATTCCGAACAAAAAACTCGTAGATATCGGAACTGATCATGCTTACCTACCTTGTTATACTTATTTAAAAGGCATAATACCTTCAGCGGTTGGAACTGAAGTGAATGAAGGACCGTTTCAGTCTGCCCAGTCACTAGTTCACCAATTAGGATTGTCTGAATATATCGACATCCGTTTTGGAGATGGACTTTCAGTTTTGCATGAAAATGAAGTGGAACAACTTACGATCGCAGGAATGGGTGGCGGATTAATTACGCGTATTCTTGAGGAAGGGAAAGCGAAGCTGCAGCAGGCAGAAAGACTTATTTTGCAACCAAACGTTGCGGCAGTTAACGTTAGGAAATGGCTTTATAAAAATGATTGGACATTAATTCGTGAGCTTATTTTGGAAGAGGATAAAATTATTTACGAAATCATCGTTGCCGAACAACGGAAAGATAAACGTGAATATGATGAAAAAGATTTTATGTTCGGTCCTTATCTAATAAAAGAAAAATCGGCGACTTTTCGAAAGAAATGGGAAACGGAACTTAAGAAACAGAAAAAGATACATTCTAATTTAATGAAATTAGCACGTTCTACTGAAGCAATTGAAAAACGATTAGAAATTGAAAGGAAAATTCAGCTGCTTGAGGAGGCGTTAGTATGAAACAATTAAATGGTCATCACGTGATTCAACTGTTTGAAAAGTTTAGTCCGAAACGATATGCATTAGATGGAGACCGAATCGGTTTGCAAGTTGGAACGTTAAATAAACCAATCAAAAAAATAATGATTGCTCTTGATGTTCTTGAGGAAGTCGTTGACGAAGCGATAACTGAAAATGTTGATCTGATAATCGCTCATCATCCGTTGATCTATCGACCGCTAAAAAATATTAATACGGAAACGGCATATGGTAGAACAATTGAAAAATTGTTAGCGCATCAAGTGACTGTGTATGCAGCTCATACGAATCTGGATGTTGCGGTTGGTGGAGTTAACGATTTATTAGCAGAAGCTCTTGGATTGAAAGAAACGGAAGTTCTTGTTCCAACAATGGAGATTCCACTTAAAAAATTGTTCGTTTTTGTACCAGAGGAAGATGCAGATCACGTTCGAAAAGCTCTAGGTGATGCGGGAGCAGGCGCAATTGGAAATTATACTCATTGTAGTTTTTCCAGCAAAGGAATAGGATCATTCCGACCAGATACTGGCAGTAATCCGCACATTGGAGAACGTGGGAAGCAAGAATTTGTTGATGAAGTGAAGATTGAATGTATTTTTCCAGAGTCGATTGAAAAACAAGTGATTCAAGCCATGCTCAAAGCACATCCATACGAAGAGGTTGCTTACGACTTGTATAAATTAGACAATAATAGCAGCGAACGACTAGGCTTAGGAAGGATCGGTTATTTGACGTCTGAAATGACATTGAAGCAATTTGCTGAGCATGTGAAGCAAGTGCTGTCCGTTAGCAATGTTAGAGTGACTGGTAACCTTAATGACAAAGTAAAAAAAGTTGCTGTGCTCGGCGGTGATGGAAATAAATATATGACGTCAGCGGTTATGCAGGATGCTGATGTTTACGTCACAGGTGATGTCTATTACCATGTCGCACATGATGCGATGATGGCAGGTCTTAATATCGTTGATCCAGGTCATAATGTTGAAAAAATTATGAAAGATGGCGTAAAGCGTATTCTAGAACAAAAAGTTACAGAAAAAGGGTATGATGTGAAAATCATCACTTCGAAAGTAAATACTGATCCGTTTCAATTCATATGAGAAAAGAATTGTAATGGTGAAAAATGGACTTCCAATGAATAGGAGGTCCATTTGTTGTTAATGTTTATTTAAAAACGTTTGCATGAATTTTGTTTTCTAAATACGAAAACCGATTAGGGAACCAAGCATATTAAGAATAATATGATATATTAAAGCTACCTTTTCTCGTCATTAATTGTAATTCTTCAATAACAATTAAAATGATGATCATATTATTAACAAATATACTTAATCTGTTTAACTTTTATCGTGACCAAAGAAGTTTTTTAAGGGATATTTAAATTCATACTCCTTTCAATTAGTGCAAGTATGTTATGTACGTATCGTTTAAAAGGAACAAAATTAGAAGAGTGTTCTTATAATCCATGAGCGACAGCCCAGAAAACACGTATCCTCTCTTGAATCTAAAAATAAAAGTACAATGAGGATGATTAGTAAAGCATAAAACAAATTCTAAATTCTGTACTCACTTGTATATTATAAAGTAAAGTACAGAAAACGAATTAATTCGTTTTCTGTACTTTTACTTTCGGTAAAATTTTGGTTAGTGGAACTTTGGATTCACGATCCCAAGTCGTTTCATCGTTTTCGTCATATTGCTCAAGAAATTGAATGACTTCCCTCGTAATCGGTGTCGGCGTACTCGCACCAGCAGTGACAGCGACTTTATTTACACCTTCAAGCCAGTCTAGTTGAATCTCTGATACGTTGGCAATACGGTACGCTTTCGTTTCTGCAATTTCTTCTGAAACTTGTGCTAATCGATTTGAATTATTACTCATTGGATCACCGACAACGAGTAATAGATCGGCATCCTGAGCTTGTTCGGCAACTGCTTCCTGACGAACTTGAGTTGCCATACAAATTTCTTTATGGACTTCAACATGAGGATATTTTTCTTTAATCTTGTCCATGATATCAAGAACATCCCATTGGCTCATCGTTGTTTGATTTGTAATAATTAGTTTATCACTTTCAACGGTTAAACGCTCAACGTCTTCTGTCGTTTCGACGAGATGAACGGAATCGGGTGCAACACCGACGGCTCCTTCAGGTTCTGGATGTCCTTTTTTGCCAATATAAATCACCATATAGCCTTCGCTCGTTTTTTCTTTAATTAAATTGTGTGTGTTTGTAACATCAGGACAAGTCGCATCTAGACACGTCAGCCCTTTTTCTCGTGCTAACTGTTTTACTTCAGGTGACACTCCATGTGCAGTAAAAATAACGGTTCCTTTATCAACCTTTTTTAATATGTCAAGACGATTTTCTCCGTCAAGCGTAATAATTCCTTCTTCAGAGAAAGCATCAGTAACGTGTTTATTATGAACAATCATGCCTAGTATATAGATTGGTCTTGGTAGTGATTTATCCATCGCCGCGTTTTTCGCAATGACCATTGCATCAACAACACCGTAACAGTAACCACGCGGTGAGATTTTAATGATTTCCACTTTGTACACCCCCTATGTGCAATCTCTTTCTATTATAGGGGAGGGAGCTAGAGAACTCAATGATTGTCATCCCACACTCATTTAAACAAGTTGTTGAAAAATGGTTGGTCTTCCTCTTTGAACTAACTTAAATATATAGTTTTGGAACAGATTCTTTTGGCTCTCGCGGCTTTCGTTTCTTTTTTTGCTTGCTATGATCTTCATTTTTTTTGTTTTCAGTTGATTCACGTTCTTCATCATTATCGTCTTCATCATTAGAGTTTTCACTGTCATTATTAATTTCATCATCATCATTTTCATCAAGATCATCATCAGATTCTTTAAGTAATTGAAGCAATGCGGGTGCACTTTTAATTAATGGTCCGTACTGTTGAATAAGCGGTGTCACTTGTTCCGCCATTCCAAGAACTTTTTGAATGTTCGTTAAAATGGATTCCAAATTAACATTACCGCTACCTGAGCTCAATTTACTTAATAACTTCGAACCAATCCCGGTCGCTTGTTGCTGTGGAGGGGGATAATAATTAGGTAATTGAGGGAAGTGCATATGTTGAGGTGGATATGGATTTTGATGATTCATTTGATTTGGCCAAAAGTGGAACATAATAACCGCACCTTTCCCCGCTTTTTTTACTCTACTTACAACGTATGCCTCTACATAGATTGCTGTGTTAGGCGATTGTCATGTTTGGCTTCTTATCTTGAAATTGTGTAAAATATAGAAGATCAGAGGAGTTGGAGACTTCATGAATGAGACAAAGTTTAGGAAATTTAATTTAAAAGATTTTTTGATAACCGCACTTGAGGAACAGTACATCCAAGAGCCAACTGAGATCCAAGAGCGATTAATTCCGTCGATTTTAAAAGGAAAAAGCGTTATCGGACAATCCCAAACTGGGTCAGGGAAGACTTTAACGTATTTATTGCCGATTGTTCACCAGCTTAACACTACGGAGCAAGTATGCCAAGCCATCATTACGGCACCGACAAGAGAGCTATCGGATCAAATATATAAAGAGTTAATGAAGTTAATTGAAGGAAATCACCGTTATCGAATTAGAAAGCTAGTTGGTGGAACGGATCGGAAGAGAATGCTTGAATATTTAAAGATACCACCCCATGTAATTATCGGAACACCGGGAAGGATTAGTGACTTAATTAAACATGAAGAACTTTCTGTATTTACAGCAACTACACTTGTGATCGATGAGGCGGACTTAATGTTAGAAATGGGATTTATTAAGGATGTTGACTTCATCGCTTCACGAATGGCAGAACATCTACAAATGCTCGTATTTTCAGCAACGATTCCAGAACATTTACAACCTTTTTTAAAAAAATATATGGAAAACCCTAAAGTTGCACAAGTCGATGCAAAGCAATCTGCGTCACATGAGGTTGAGCATCTTTTAGTCCCGCATCGTTACCGAGAACTTAATGAACTCATTATGAAAATATGTTCGACAATTAATCCTTATTTAGCCTTAATTTTTGCAAATACGAAATCGAAAGTTGATGAATTGTATGAATCACTTGTACAAGCTGGTTATCGAGTTGAACGGTTACATGGTGGTTTATCCCCACGAGAACGAAAGCAGACGATGAAACGAATTGAACGCTTGGAATGTGAATATATTGTTGCTACTGATTTGGCTTCAAGAGGAATTGACATTAAAGGAGTTAGCCATGTTATCAATGTTGAAATACCAGATGAACTCGATTTTTTTATTCATCGTGTCGGTAGGACCGGAAGAGCTGGCGTAAGTGGACAAGCGATTACCATTTACCGAGAAGTTGACGAACATAAAATCCATGCACTGGAAAAAAGAGGAGTTTCCTTTAAGCATGTTGATATAAAAAAAGACGAATGGAGTGAAATCGCTCCAAGAAAAAGGTGGAAGCCACCGCGAAAATCTAAGCCTGATGTCGTGTTACCTAAACCAAAAAAAGTAACACCGGGATATAAGAAAAAGTTACGAGAAAAACAAGCAAAATTAAATAAAAGAAAAAAATAAAGGGGAAAAGATAGATGCTTAAAATTGGATCTCACGTTTCAATGAGTGGAAAGAAAATGTTGCTCGGTTCAAGTGAAGAAGCTGTCTCATACGGCGCTAATACCTTTATGATTTATACGGGAGCGCCGCAAAATACGAGAAGAAAGCCAATTGAAGAGTTGAATATTGAAGCAGGAAAAGAGCATATGAGAGAACACGGAATTTCAGATATTATCGTTCACGCACCTTATATAATTAATATCGCGAATACAACAAAATTGGCAACGTTTCGTTTAGGTGTAGAGTTTTTGCAATCAGAAATTGAAAGAACAGAAGCTATCGGAGCAAAACAAATTGTTCTTCATCCAGGGGCACATGTAGGGGCTGGACCTGAAGCAGGAATAAAAAAGATTGTCGAAGGCTTAAATGAAGTGTTACAAAACGAGCAAAATGTTAGCATTGCACTAGAAACTATGGCTGGAAAAGGTTCAGAATGTGGTCGTACGTTCGATGAAATAGCAAAAATTATCGATGGGGTCACACATAATGAACATTTAACCGTCTGCTTTGATACGTGTCATACTCACGATGCAGGTTACAACATCGTGGAAGACTTCGATGGTGTGTTAAATGAATTTGATAAAATTATCGGGATTGACCGCCTAAAAGTGTTACACATTAACGATAGTAAAAATCCGAGAGGTGCTCAAAAAGACCGTCATGAAAATATCGGTTTTGGACATATCGGATTCGACGCACTTAATTATATCGTTCATCATCCTCAATTAAAAGAAATCCCTAAAATATTAGAAACTCCGTATGTCGGAGAAGATAAGAAAAATAGAAAGCCACCTTATAAATTTGAAATTGAGATGCTTCAAGAAAAAACGTTTAAAGATAACTTGATAAAACTTATTCTTCAGTAATCAGACAAAATTGATTAAATACGCAACTTTTCTCGTAACGTCTAGGAACGTCTATAAAACTAACCGATGCCCTACATTTTAGGAATCGGTTAGTTGTTTATAATATGTTGCTAATAGTTGCTCAACTTGTTTCATTGCGTGTGGGTTCACTTCTTTTTTAATTTTTAAAAACAATCGATTAATTTGTTTTTTATTCGTTATATTTACTTTTTCACTCCTTACAATTGCAATAACACGTTCAGCTTCATTTTTAGAAATACGAATCCCTTGATTTGCAGCTAGTTGGACTAACTCTTTAGGAGTAATATGATTAATTTTGTAATTTACAATTTGCTGAATAAAAGAACGATTCATAGATTTACCTCACCTCAAGATACTTTATGAAAAATAATATGATAAGTGAGGGCGATGAAAAGGTTATATAAAAAATATTTTCAAAAAAAGAAAATTCTGTATAATAGAGATAACAAATGTAACATTTTGATAACGCCCATCTTCCTGAAAACATTTGGATGTGTTGTTAAATGGGAGGAGATTGTGAATGGAATCGATATTGCTTGAGTTACATAATACCGATGAAAATGATTTTTTTTCGGATTTGAATGTTTCGTGTATGGTTATTCAGCATCGTGTACTGAAAGAGTGTAATCATTTAGCTGCGACGTTGTTTCATTTAGGCGAAAAAAAGGAGTGGGAAGGAAAATTAATCGATGATGTCCTGAGTGGTCACTCACTCGCACATGCAATTATACAAATCGTTGAACAAGCATCTTGTCATACGAGTACGGTATCAAGCATTTGGGATGAAGATTACACATATTACATACAAGCAAAGAAAATGAACAATGAACATATTTTAATTGCCATTCAAGATCGAACATTTGAAAAGAAATATGAACAATTATTGTTACAAAAAATGCAGCTAGAGTCAGTTTCACATATGGCTGCAGGGGTTGCTCATGAGTTACGAAATCCATTATCCGTTATTCAGGGTTTCATACAATTATCAAATATTACCCAAAATTTTAGCCGTTATTATGACACGATTTTGTCTGAAATCAGCAGAATGAATCAAATTATTGAAGACTTTTTATCAATATCACGTAAAAAAGTTGAAAAAAAATACTTAAAGCCTGCTGACCTATTAGATTCAATTAAAGCACTCATTCAATCGGAATGCTTATTGCACGGCATTAATTTTGATTATAAATTACATAGCAATGATGGATATTTATACGTAAACGAAAGTATGATTAAGCAAGTCATGTTAAATTTGCTTAGAAACACAATTGAAGCATACGAGAAGGAAACAAAAAATCGCTATTTCCGACTTCATGCAGGCAAAGATGAAAGCGATAAATTCATTATGCTTGTTGAAGATAATGGACCTGGGATGAGTGAGAATGTGATTGCATCGTTAGGTCACCCATTTTATACGACGAAAGAATCTGGAACAGGGATCGGCATTCCGATGTGCAAAAAAATTATAAAAGAACATAATGGAGAATTTTTAATCGATAGCATCTTAAATAAAGGAACGAAAATTACAATTGAGTTGCCGTTGTCAAATTAAAACAGGTTAAACAATAACTGTCTCACGAAGAAATGATTTACACCTATAATGAGGGGCAGATTACGCCCATACTATAACTGCTCCTAAATTAAAGAAGGTGAGGGATTGTAATGTCTGATTACAATCAGAATGGGAGACAGGAAGACAACTTTGAACCAGTTGATCGCTTTCGCGAAGAAACTGCAGCAGAGGTTGTCCCGCTTGAAAGGGAAAGAAAAAGTGAAGGGGCGAAACCGATAGCAGAGGATCAGCCTGAAAACAGGCAAATTGATACAAAAAGCAGCATCGGTATATTTGCGCTCGTTTTATCCATCCTTTCGCTTTTAATTATGCCGATCGTTTTAGGAGCAGCTGGGATTATTGCGGGAATTTATGCAAGAAACCGAGACGCAAAAACAATGGGTAACTGGGCGATAGCACTCGGTGCAATTTCAATTATCGCAAGTTTATTTCTCTCGCCATATCTTTAACAAAAAACAGGGGGAATTTTTCCCCCTGTTTTTAACTCTGACTCGCTAGTTTTGCGTAATGTTCTTCAGCTAATTTATCGACTTCTTTTTTTAGTTCCTCAACCATTTGATCCTCTGGTATTTTTCGAATTATTTCGCCATGACGGAATAGCAAACCCTCGCCTCTTGCACCCGCAATGCCGATATCTGCTTCTCTTGCTTCTCCTGGACCATTAACTGCACAACCAAGAACGGCAACTTTAATCGGTGCTTTAATCGTTGAGATGTATTCTTCAACTTCGTTTGCGATACTAATCAAGTCAATTTCAATACGTCCACACGTTGGACATGAAATTAAGGTTGCTGCATTTGCTGCAAGTCCAAATGACTTCAGCAATTCACGAGCGACTTTGACTTCCTCAACAGGATCGGCACTAAGTGATATTCGTAATGTGTTTCCCATCCCCTGTGCCAAAATTGCACCGAGTCCAGCTGCACTTTTGATCGTACCGGCAAATAATGTACCTGATTCGGTAATACCGAGATGAAGTGGATAGTCAAAAGCTCGTGCTGCTTTTTCGTACGCTTCGATTGCTAAATTAACATCTGAAGCTTTTAATGAAACGACAATATCGCGAAAATCTAAATCCTCTAAAATTTGGATATGATGAAGTGCGCTTTCAACCATGCCATCTGCTGTTGGGTAACCATACTTTTCTAATATATGCTTTTCTAATGAGCCAGCATTTACTCCAATTCGGATTGGAATATCTTTATCTTTAGCTGCTTGAACAACCGCTTCAACCTTCTCTCGCTTTCCAATATTGCCAGGGTTGATGCGGATTTTATCCGCCCCGCCTTCGATAGCTTTTAATGCTAATCTATAATCAAAATGAATATCGACAACGAGTGGGATATTAATTCTTTTTTTAATTTCGGGAATCGCTTCTGCTGCACGCATGTCCGGGCAAGCGACACGAATAATTTGACAACCTGCTTCCTCTAATCGATTAATTTCGGCTACTGTTGCTTTTACATCGTGAGTTTTTGTTGTTGTCATACTTTGTACAATCACTTGATCATTGCCACCGATTATTAAATTTCCAACTTTAACTGGTCGTGTTTTTGTGCGATGAGTAATCTCACGCATCATGTATCGCTCCTTTAACTGCTTTAAAGAGGTTTGTTCAAAAAATTCCTGAAACATACAAATGAATAAATCAGTTCAACGTATCCACTTGTTAAGTATCCAAAAGTTTCTTTAAGCATAAATGCGAGTGGACCTGTGTAAGTAAGTGATTCGGAACTGTGTTTTATCGTTTCAGGAGTGTGTACGAATGACGATGTTGAGTATGCTCCTTTTAATGTTACGACGAGTGATTAAAAAAGACATATTTCAGTGAGACCCGTTCGTTCATTGCAAATTTTGTCGAGCTTGCTCCTATTATACGTCTTTTTGAACACACATTTAAAACAGGTTGATTTGATGTAAACTATCTCTGTACATTGTAGCAAGTGATTGGAATTATTGGCAAGTTAAAGTCCTTTGTCGACTTTGTCGACATCTTTATAAACAGGAAATTTGTAACGTTTACCAGCTTGAATTAGCATCGGATCAACAGACGGATTAATCACTGCAAAATCTTGTAGTGCCTGTTCGATTGAGACGGGCAATGTACCATTTATCCGTTCTAACACAGATAATACGGTTTCTCCTGGTAGAACGACAATTTCATCATAAGGAATTTGAATGTTAGTTTCTTCCTCTGATTTGCTGTTTAAGTATAACGTCCCTTTTGATAAATCCAAATAAGACGTATAAATGATTAAGCAAAATAACAAAAAAAGGGAAAACCTTTTCATCATCTTTCTCCTATAGTTCATACATATTGATATACAATATGCTTGTCTTTGTAAAATTATGAAGAAACAGCGAAACTTTTTGTAAGATACTACCGTCTAATCTATGGACAAGAAAAATCATTTTAAAATCGTGAGAAGTAAGGTAAAATATGAGGAGAGATCCTAATAAAATTGAAAAAGGAGCTATTTCATATGAAACTGTATTCACGCTTCTTATTAGTTCTACTTGCAATTTCACTATTTACTTTTCCAGTAAGCGCATTGGCTGATGCGGTAGCTGGGGATGTAATCGTCACATTAGGAGAGGACTTAACAAACGAACAAAAACAACAAATATTAAATGAAATGGAAGTTTCTGAAGATATAGAACCGATTTATGTTACGAATAAAGAAGAGCATGAGTATTTAGGGAATCTAATAAGTAAAGCACAAATTGGTACACGTGCCATATCTTCATCAAAAATTACGATTGGAAAAAAAGGATCAGGACTAAATGTTGAAACGAATCATATAACGTGGGTATCTGAAGAAATGTATGCTAATGCCCTCATAACAGCTGGTGTTAAAGATGCAGAGATTTATGTAACCGCACCATTTGACGTATCTGGAACAGCAGCGTTAACAGGAATCATTAAAGCGTATGAAATAACGACTGATATTGAAATTCCTGAAGAGCAAAAACGGGTAGCTAATGAAGAAATGGTAAAGACTGCAGAACTTGGCGATAAGATCGGAATGGATAAAGCGAGCGAATTAATGACAACAATTAAAGAAGAAATCGCCAAAAATCCGCCAGAAACAGAAGAAGATTTACGCGCATTGATCCAGCGGATTGCCGAACAATTAGGGATTCAGTTAACAGAAGAAGAACTTAACGGACTCGTATCCCTTTTCAATCGCATGAAAAACTTAAATATTGACTGGGATCAAGTGACGTCTCAGCTTGAAAAAGTTAGAGATAATTTAGGTGAATTTTTAAATCGCGAAGAAACTCAATCATTTATCCAACGTGTCATTGATTTCTTTATATCAATTATTGATAGTATGAAGTCTTGGTTTAAATAAGCCCCACTTATCAGGTGGGGTCTTGTTCCCTGACGAAAGGGGGAAATAACGAAAAAAAATGGAAGTCTTGGATTTGACCTTAGTCGGATTTTTACTCGTTATGCTTGGAAGTATGTTTATATTTGGTGAGCTTTTTGTAAAGGCGAAAGGCATTTTTTTTATCATTGGATTACTGCTATTTACTACGTATTTTTCTTATTTTATCACGAGTAAGTCAATGCTTTGGCTCGCTGTTGTCTTTATTGTCGGTTTATCACTTGTCATCTTCGACGGAGCTTTTGTAAATGATGGAACATTGACCTTAGTCGGATTAGCTGTAATGTCATTGTCTGTTGCTGTTCCAGCACCGTCTATTTTATATGGAGTCGTAGCGGTCTTCGGATTGATCGCTGGATTTGGCGTATCATTATTATTTTTAAAAGTCTTTCAACCCAGAAAAATGTGGAAAAGAATGGCGCTGAAAGATAAACTTACGAGTGAGGAAGGGTATAATTCGTTAAATGAGGAATATATGCAATTAGTAGGAAAAATAGGAAAGACAGCCACAATCTTTCGGCCAATTGGAACAGTTGAAATTGAAGGAAAAACATATAGTGCGATTACGGACGGTCAATGGTTAGAAAAAGATGTATTAGTAACTGTGGTAGCTGTGGATGGAACAAGAATAGTAATTAAACCGAAAAAGTGAGGAGCTATGTCCTCACTTTCTTACTTTCGGAATCGGTACGTTACGAATGGATAAAACTAGGATCATAAAAGATAACGTGAAATAAATGGCACCTGGTAATGGTAATGAAAAAGGAAGCAATACACTTAAACCGATTAGGACGGATGGCAAAGTGACAGCATAAGCAGACATATTCCACAAATGTTTATAATCAAGCCTTCGTCCAAAAGCTTTTTTTAAGAGAAGACCGATTGCAGCTAACAATGAAACTGTAATAAATTGGATCATTGAGACACCTAAAATAATAAATAAAATGGCTAGAAAAATAAATACAGGGATTATCCCTGCGGTTGGACCATCAATTGTTTCACCTTGTGGATCGCCAGGTAATTGAAACATTTCATCAAATCCAGCTAAACCTTTGTTGAAAAAAGATAAGAAAAAAAGAAATAATGTCGGCAAAGAGACGAGGAAAGATAGTATAAACAAATAGCTAATGGTTTTCTCGATTTTTTGAAAACGAAAAAAAGAGATCGCTTTAAGTGAATATAAACTTTTAGTGAAAAGTTCTGTAATCCGCATTCTAAACTCCCTTTTTGGCATATTTTAGTCCATCGTCATTGTATCGAAGTGTATCGTTTTCGACAAGAAAGTAAGTTAACATTTACATGTTGTAAAGTTTTTTCTTTTATGATATATTAAATTCTGTTGTTAGAATAGACGAGTTCTAAAGAACACAAAAGTTAATTTTTGGTCATTTACGCTAAATTATTCCACAGTAACGAGCGATGCATCAGCAGATTAAACAGCGAGTTGTCTCAACACATATACTAAAGGAATAGCTGAGTAGAGGAAGAGACAGCGTAGAAATACGGTGTATTGACATCTTAGAATATTCCACAGTAGCTCAGTGGTAGAGCTATCGGCTGTTAACCGATCGGTCGCAGGTTCGAATCCTGCCTGTGGAGCCATGGCGGTGTAGCTCAGCTGGCTAGAGCGTACGGTTCATACCCGTAAGGTCGGGGGTTCGATCCCCTCCACCGCTATCCTAATTTTAAATTTATTTTTATAAAAGGACCCTTAGCTCAGTTGGTTAGAGCAACGAGCATAACATCCGCCGAATAAGCTCCGAGTAACCCCGAAGCATAT
>NZ_JBEUEL010000029.1:0-35136 GCF_041725775.1 Pueribacillus sp. YX66
TTTTATGATAGAGTGCCTTCTCTTTTTTGGCTAGTAAATAAGGTGAAAATATCCCCCGAGTAAAATATTACACATATGAGTTAACTTTTTCGTCCGTTTATAATCGCAACACTAGCGCTCGCACCGATTCTAGTCGCTCCAGATCGAATTAATTTTTCTGCAAATGTATAGTCTCGGATACCACCTGAAGCTTTAATCCCCATGCGTTCATCAACAATTGATTTTATTAATTTAATATCTTCAACCGTTGCTCCGCTAGTCGAAAATCCTGTTGAAGTTTTAACAAAATCTGCACGTGCGGATTCAACTAATTGGCAAGCGGTTTTTTTCTCATCATCTGTTAGCAAACTCGTCTCGATAATAACTTTTACGAGGGCACGTCCTGCAGAAGCAGATACGATCGCTTCTATCTCGCTAGCCACTTGCTCGGTATTTCCTGATTTTAATGCTCCGATATTCATAACCATATCTATTTCATCTGCCCCGTTAACGATCGCCTCTTTCGTTTCAAAGACTTTCGTTTCACTTGTTGATGCACCTAATGGAAACCCGATAACAGTACAAACCTTTACTTTGCTATGACTTAAAAATTTTTTCGCTGTTTTTACCCACACTGGATTGACACAAACAGAAAAAAATTGATGTGTCTCTGCTTCCACACATAACCTTTCAATCTCTCCCAATGTGGCATCTGCTTTTAGCAACGTGTGATCAATATAATTTCCGATGTTCATCGCAAATCCTCCTAGCGCTCTCGTTCATCATCCGTGTTCAAACGTATGTTTCAAGTTTTAATATAGAAAAAAGGAACGATACCTTTTATCGTTCCACTTTTATGCCGTTTATCATGATGGCATTGACACGATATCGTCAAGTACACGGACAAATTGTCCTTCGTTGTACGGATAACCAGCTTTCGTCAATTTCACTTTTACAAGTTTACCAACCATCTCTTTATTTGCCGGAACTTTTACTTTTAAATAGTTGTCTGTATAACCGACATAAAGTCCAGAATTTGGATCGTCTTTGTAACGTTCTTCAGGAATCATTTCAAGAAGCTCGCCTTCAAATTGAGAAGCATATTCTTTCGCTAATTGATCGGAAAGTGCAATAAGTCTTCGGACACGATCATGTTTTACGTCTTCTGAGACTTGATCTTCCATTCTCGCTGCAGGCGTACCTGTTCGTTTTGAATACGGGAATACGTGAAGCTCAGAAAATTTATGTTCCTTTACAAAGTTGTACGTTTCCATAAATTCTTCTTCCGTTTCACCTGGAAATCCTACAATGACATCCGATGTAACTGCGAGACCGGGAAGAGCTTCCCGTAATTTTTCTAACCGATCAGCAAACATGTCCATCGTATATTTGCGGCGCATTCTCTTTAAGACGGTGTTGGAACCTGATTGTAAAGGAATGTGTAAATGACGAACGAGCGTATTTGAATGGTTGATCGCATCAATCACTTCTTCCGTCACTTGGCTCGCTTCAATTGACGAAATTCTCAGCCGTTTTAACCCTTCGACGTTTGTATCTAAATCACGCAACAATTGAGCAAAGTTGTAGTCTTTCATATCTTCACCATACCCAGCTGTATGGATGCCCGTTAGTACGATTTCTTTATAGCCTGCCTTGACGAGTTGCTGTGCCTGTTTAATAACAGAGTCCGGCTCTCTTGACCGTAATAGACCGCGTGCCCATGGAATAATACAGAATGTACAAAAATTGTTGCAGCCTTCTTGAATTTTGAGCGAAGCGCGTGTTCGATCTGTAAATGATGGAACGTCTAGTTCTTCATAGACACGATTTTTCATTATGTTGCTTACACCATTAATCGGTTCACGTTCACGCTTAAATTGTTCGATATAATCGAGCAGCTTCACACGATCTTGCGTGCCGACAACGATGTCAACACCAGGAATATCCATCACTTCTGCTGGTGATGTTTGCGCATAACAGCCGGTAACACAAATAATCGCATCGGGGTTTTTTCGAATCGCACGACGAATGACTTGCCGACTCTTTTTATCGCCTGTATTTGTAACTGTACACGTATTAATCAAATAAACATCTGCTCGTTTATCGAAGTCAACACGCTCGTATCCTTGTTTATGAAATAATTGCCAAATTGCCTCTGTTTCATAATGGTTCACTTTACATCCGAGTGTATAAAAAGCAACAGTAGACATGATTTCACCTCTTTAATTCTGTTTCGTACGAAAGTGCTGATAAAAAATAGAGGGATGCGGTTTCCGTACGTAAAATTCGTGGTCCTAATCCACAAACATAAAAATCGTTGTCGCGTAACTTTGCGATTTCTTCTGTTGTAAACCCACCCTCTGGTCCGACAACGAATAAGATTGATTGTTCATTATGAAGTGCTTGAAGGAATTTAGATAACTCATCTCTCTTATTATTTCGCGCTTCTTCCTCGTATGCAACGATCTTTAATTGGTAATTTACACTTAATTCGAGCAGAGAATCAAATGGAACTGGTGTTGAAACAGTCGGGACCCGTTGACGATGTGATTGCTCTGCTGCTTCTTTTGCAATCTTTTCAAGTCGAACGAGCTTCTTATTTTCTTTATCGCTTTTCCATTTAACGATCGCTCGTGATGAATAAAAAGGAAGAAAATGCGAGGCTCCAAGTTCTGTTCCTTTTTGGACGATGATCTCAAGTTTATTACCTTTCGGCATCCCTTGAGCGATTGTAACATGGTGGGGAAGTTCTGAACACTCTTCTAACCACTCCATTACGATAGCAACAACACTGTCGGTCGATATTTTTTCTAATTTGCATAGAGCAGTTGCCTGACCGTTCGCACAAATAATTTCATCACCTTGGGTCATTCGCATTACTCGAGTAATGTGATGCGCTTCATCGCCATATAAATGGACATAACCGTCTACAAATGCAGCTTGGTTTACAAAGTAACGCTGCATATTAGATGTCCTCCTCTTTTCGTGCGATGATCGCAACCCAATCATTTTTGCTCATCACTTCTTCAATGACAAGTCCGGCTGATTCGAGACTTTCTTCTACTGCCTGTTGTTGATTTTTAATTATCCCGGATGCAATGAAGCGTCCATTTTGATTAAGTGTATTTGGAAGATGTTCAACTAACTGGATGACGACAGGAGCAAGGATATTAGCGATAATTAAATCTACGCGTTTATAAACATTTTCAAGCAAATTTCCTTTGCTGACAAATACTTGCGGAGCGACGTTATTCATGTCAACATTTGCTTTCGCACTTTCAATAGCGACTGGATCGAGATCATAAGCATACACGTTGTTAGCTCCGAGCTTTACAGCAACAATACTTAATATGCCAGTCCCTGTTCCAACATCAATCACATCGTAGCCACGTTCGATATATTTCTCTATCGCTCGTATGCATAAAATTGTCGTTTCATGTGTTCCAGTTCCAAACGCCATACCCGGATCGAGCGTAATGATGAGTTCATCCGCATGCCGCTTCGTATATTGTTCCCAAGATGGAATAATTACAATGCGATTCGAAACATGTATCGGCTTGTAATATTGCTTCCAAGCTGTTGACCAGTTTTCATCGTTAATCTTACTCACACGTATTGTTTTTTCTCCAAAGTCGATATCTGCATCATCTAATTGTTGAAGGGCTGCACGAATGTCAATCAATGTTTGCTCTATCGTTCCGTCATCCGGAAAATAAGCTTTAATATACACGCCTTCTAGCGGGTAATTGTCAGGATTGAGCTCGTAAACTTCACCGAACGATGTATCCCAAACGTTCTCAAGATCATGTTGATCTTCAATAACAACCCCGTTTGAACCAGCTTCGTGCAATAAATTTGAAACGATTTCAACTGCTTCTTGAGTTGTATGAATACAAATTTCTGCCCAATCCAACTTACTCAATCCTTTCGGAATATTAATCACCTTTAAATGCTTTTTTCATTTTTGAAAAAAAGTTTTCATGTTGTTCATCAAGGTTTTCGCCGCTAAGATCGGCAAACTCTCGCAGCAACTGCTTTTGTTTATCTGTTAGTTTTCTAGGTGTAACGACACGAACGTTAACATGTTGATCACCTTGACCAAAGCCTCTTACGTTTTTAATGCCTTTGTCTCGCAAACGAAATTTCGTACCTGATTGTGTACCTGCAGGAATTTTTAATTTTACTTTGCCATGTAAAGTTGGCACTTCAATTTCATCACCTAAAGCAGCTTGAGCGAACGTAAGTGGAACTTCGCAGTAAATATCATCGCCATCACGTTCAAAAAATTCGTGTGGTCTTACCGTAAATACAACATACAAATCCCCTGGAGGTCCGCCATTTTCTCCCGGTTCCCCTTGACCAGCAAGTCGAATTTGTTGACCTTCATCAATGCCTGCAGGAACTTTTATATGGATTTTCTTTTGTTTTTTTACTTTTCCGTTGCCGTGACACGTACGACATTTATCTTTTACTAGCTTACCAGTACCTTGACAATGATGACACACTCGTCGATTTACAATTCTACCGAACGGTGTGTTTTGTTCCACACTTAGCTGCCCTGTACCTCGACAATGTGGGCATGTTTCTGGCTTTGTCCCTGGCTTCGCTCCATCTCCACCACACGTCAAACATGTTTCTTCTTTCGGAATAAAAATATCGGTTTCTTTCCCGAATGCCGCTTCTTCAAAACTGAGTGTCATTGAATACTGCAAATCAGCACCTTGACGCGGTGCATTTGGATTTTGACGGCTCCCTCCACCCCCGAAAAACATATCGAATATATCACTAAATCCACCAAAATCAGCGCCGGCTCCACCGCCAAAACCTTGGTTCGGATCAGTATGTCCAAATTGATCATAGTGAGCTTTTTTATTCGGATCGTTTAACGTTTCATACGCTTCTTTTACTTCTTTAAACTTCTCTTCTGCATCGGGGTCTTTACTAACGTCTGGGTGATATTTTCTCGCAAGCTTTCGATATGCTTTTTTTATTTCATCCGCGGACGCATTTTTATCAATTCCGAGAACTTCATAGTAATCTCTTTTACTCATAGTACCCACTCCCAATACGTATCGCTTTCTTTTGTCACTGACGGTGTTTGAACAATTATCATATCATCAAATATAGAACGAGAAAACCTGTTGCTTGAAAAAAAGTCAAAGTCAAGCTTGCTTGACTTTGACTTTTCATTCTTACGCCTATTTTTGATCATCATCGACTTCTTCATATTCCGCATCGACAACATTGTCATCTTCATTTGATTTATTCGCTTCACCTTGTTGTTCACCTTGTTGTTGCTGTGCAGCTTGTTCATATAGTTTGACGGAAAGCTGTTGCACAATTTCAGATAATTCCTCTTTTGCACTTTTAATCTCTTCGATGTTGTCTCCATTCAATGCATTTTGAAGCTTTTCTTTCGCCTCATTTGCCTTTGTTACTTCAGCTTCATCTACTTTACCTTCTAAATCTTTTATTGTCTTATCGACAGTAAAGACAAGCTGATCAGCTTCATTGCGAAGCTCCACTTCTTCACGACGCTTTTTGTCAGCTTCGGCATTCTCTTCAGCTTCTCGCACCATCTTTTCAACTTCTTCTTCTGATAAACCGGACGACGACTTTATTGTAATCGACTGTTCTTTATTCGTACCTAAATCTTTCGCACGAACGTTAACAATTCCATTTGCGTCGATATCAAACGTTACTTCAATTTGTGGAACCCCTCTCGGCGCTGGTGGAATGTCTGTTAATTGAAAGCGACCGAGTGTTTTATTATCTGCTGCCATCTCCCGTTCTCCTTGAAGGACGTGAATATCAACAGATGTTTGATTATCTGCTGCTGTTGAGAACGTTTGAGAATGACTTGTTGGGATCGTCGTGTTCCGATCTATTAGTTTAGTAAATACACCGCCTTGAGTTTCAATTCCAAGAGATAACGGTGTAACGTCAAGCAGAACGACGTCCTTAACGTCACCAGCAAGTACACCCGCTTGGATAGCTGCTCCAAGGGCAACGACTTCGTCAGGATTTACACCTTTTGATGGTTCTTTACCAATTTCGTTTTTTATTGCTTCTTGAACCGCTGGAATACGCGTTGAACCTCCAACGAGAATAACTTTATCGATGTCACTCGCACTTAAACCAGCGTCTTGCATTGCTTGACGAGTTGGACCCATCGTTTTTTCAACGAGATGGTGTGAAAGTTCTTCAAACTTTGCACGAGTTAAATTCAACTCTAAATGTTTCGGTCCAGATGCATCAGCTGTAATAAACGGTAGTGAAATTTGTGTCTGCATGACCCCAGAAAGATCTTTCTTCGCCTTTTCTGCTGCATCTTTCAAACGCTGAATGGCCATTTTATCTTGTGATAAATCAATCCCATTTTCTTTTTTGAATTCAGAGATGAGGTGATCAATAATCACTTGGTCAAAGTCATCTCCACCTAAGCGATTATCACCTGCTGTTGCTCTAACTTCAAAAATGCCATCGCCAAGCTCAAGAATTGAAACGTCAAACGTTCCACCACCAAGGTCAAAAACGAGAATCGTTTGTTCATCTTCTTCATCAAGACCATATGCAAGCGCAGCTGCAGTTGGCTCATTCACAATTCTATCTACTTCTAAACCAGCAATTTTACCAGCATCTTTCGTCGCTTGACGTTCAGCGTCATTAAAATATGCAGGGACGGTAATAACAGCGTGCGTTACTTCTTCACCTAAGTAATCTTCCGCAGACGATTTTAAGTTTTGTAAAATAATCGCGGATAGTTCTTGTGGAGAATAAGTTTTCCCCTCAATTTCAACTTTGTAATCTGTCCCCATATGACGTTTGATCGATTGCACAGTATTTGGATTTGTAATCGCTTGTCGTTTAGCAACTTCTCCGACTAAGCGTTCTCCATCTTTAAACGCAACGACAGAAGCTGTCGTACGATTTCCTTCTGGATTCGGAATAACGACCGGTTCTCCACCTTCCATTACTGCAATACATGAATTTGTCGTTCCTAAATCAATTCCAATAATTTTACTCATGACTCGTTTTCCTCCCATTACAATCATTAAAATGTCTTTACTCATCGTGGTGATTGTTCAAAAATCCAGTGAAACATAGCGTCATTACGTACTAGTACGCGTTTCTCACGCTTTTTTTTGAACAAGTCCTACTTTAAATTTATGAATATGCATCCGTTAAAAACGGTGCAGCATTATTCACTTACTTTTACCATTGATGGGCGTATGACGCGATCTTTTAATTTATACCCTTTTTGGAGTACTTCAATAACAATGCCTGAATCATGCTCTTCTGATTTCTCTTGCATGACTGCTTGGTGTTTATGTGGGTCAAATGGTTCGCCTAGTGCTTCGATTTCCTCAATTCCTTCTTGTTGCAACGCCTCAGTAAACTGACGATAAACCATTTCAACTCCAGTTAAAATCGACTTTGATTCTTCGTTCGTCGCTTCTACGACTAACGCCCTTTCAAAATTATCGAGAACAGGAAGTAATTGCTCCGCTAATGATTGCGACCGATATTTTGCAGTCGCTTCCCTTTCTGTTTTCGTTCGCTTGCGGAAATTATCAAAATCAGCTTGTACACGAAGATAGCGAGACTTCAATTCTTCGATTTCTTGTTCAAGCTTCGCTTTCTCATCATCTTCTGTTGACGTGTTTTCTTCATTAGCGTCTGTTTCATCCTCTGTAGACGAGTCTCTTTGCTCACCTTGATTGTCGGATTGTTTATCTTCATTCATTTGTACGTTCATCTCTTCGTCGTTATCGACTTGTACCTGTTGGTCGTTCTCATCGTTTGACATATCTGCTTTTACTGTTTCGTCGTTCACTGCCGCCACTCCCTATTCACATGATTACTCTTTTGTTATAACCAACGATCCACCAACCATTACCACTATACCCGTAACTAAAATTGCTGATACTGTCTCGTTAGTACATTTGATAAATCTTTTGAAATTAAATCAAGCAAACCAATTACTCGAGTATATTCCATTCTTGTCGGTCCTACAATCGCGATCGTTCCCATATACTGACCGCCTATTGAATAAGATGCCGTTATGAGGCTACAATTCTCCATCGCTTGCAAATTGTTTTCTTTCCCGATCTTCACTTCAATGCCATCTGATTCGTGTCGGATGAGCTGATTGATCAAATCTTCTTCTTCGATTGCCTCTAACAGCCGTCTCACTTTTTCGATATCATGAAATTCAGGCTGTGTCAGAATATTTGTTTTCCCACCATAATACACTTTTTCCTTTTTATCATGAAGAGAAAAAAGTGTCATCATCATCGTCATTGCTTCTTCATAATTACGCAAATAACGTTTGAATACCGTATCAATTTCCTGAATAATTTTATACCGCAATCGCAACAAGGGAACACCTTGTAGTCTGTCATTTAAGATGTTGATCATTTTTTCAATTTCAGTTACATCGAGTCCTTCAGGTATTGAGAACGTCTTGTTTTCAACCTTCCCTGTATCCGTTACGATAATCGCCACAGCTGTACGATCATTGATTGGAACAATTTGCAAATGCTTCAACTTCGTATCTTGTGTATCTGGGCCTAACACAATCGATGTATAATTCGTTAATTCAGACAAAATAATGGCAGAATGTTGAATGACATTCTCAATTTCATAAAACTTTTTTGCAAATAATGTTTTAAGTTGTTCAATTTCTTCATCGTCAAAAGCAAAAGGTGCAAGAAGATGATCAACGTAAAAACGATAGCCTTTTTCAGAAGGGATTCTCCCTGAAGAACTATGAGTCTTTTCAAGAAAGCCTAATTCTTCTAAGTCGGCTAAATCGTTGCGTATTGTAGCGGGGCTATAACGAATTGATCCGCGCTTTGAAATGGTACGTGAACCTACTGGTTCTGCATTTAAAATGTACTCATCAATTAAAACACGAAGTATTTGAATTTGTCTCTCCGTTAACATGATGAAATCACCCCTGTTAGCACTCCTATAGATTGAGTGCTAATTCTTACTTTAAATTACCAAAATTACGATATGATTGTCAATCATTACTCTAAAAACGCTTGAAATACTTCATTACCTAAAAAAACACCTTTATCGGTAAGGCGTATCCAGTCCCCATTGTCTTCAAGCAGTCCTTTTTCAACTAAGTTTGCAATCGTTTCGCCGTACACTTCATCAAGAGTTCGCTTATATTTTTCGTAAAAGACACGTTTTGAAACGCCCGCTCGTTTCCGTAATCCTAAAAATAATTCTTCCTCCATCTTTTCTTTGTCAGACACGTTGATTTCTTCAACATATGGAAAGTTTGTTTCAGTTATTCTGTTCATATAATGCTTTAACGGACCAGCATTTTTGCGACGCACACCATTCACATAACTATGTGCTCCAGCCCCGATCCCATAATAATCTTCATTATTCCAATACGTTAAGTTATGTTGGCTCTCTTTTCCGGGCAGTGCAAAATTACTAATTTCATAATGATGAAAACCGTGGGTTATCATTTTTTGAATGAGCAATTCAAACATGCTCACTTCTGTTTCTTCAGAAGGGAGCATTAATTTCCCTTTTCTCATTTGATTATAGAAAATCGTTTTCGGCTCCACTTGCAAACCATACGTCGAAACGTGCTCCACTTGTAATGATCGTGCTTTATCTATCGATTGTTCAAATTTCTCGAGCGTTTGTGTCGGCAATCCGAACATGAGATCGATCGATATGTTATCAAATCCTGCGTTTCTAGCATTTTCAATTATCATATAAATTTCATCCTTGTTATGATCGCGACCAATCTTTTGTAACAAACCGTCATCAAATGACTGCACTCCGATGCTCAGCCTATTGACACCATGCTTTTTTAATAACTTTAATTTATCCAAATCAACATTGCTTGGATTCGCTTCAACCGTAAATTCATACTCTTCCACAAGAGTAAACGTTTCATGAATCGATTTTAAAAATTTATCTAATTGTTTAAGGTTGAGAGAAGTTGGCGTTCCTCCGCCGACGTACATCGTTTTCATTTTTCGATTCCCGAAGCGCTGGACGGTATTGCGCATTTCCATAGCCATCGCATCTAAATAATCATTAACCGGCTGGTTTTTTAAAAACACTTTATTAAAATCACAATAATGACAAATCTGTTCACAAAACGGAATGTGAAAGTAGACAGCTTTACTCATCGTTTAGGACTCCAATCATAATCGTTGTCTAAAAGTCCGAAGGGTCACATCATAATCGTATACAAGTTAATTTTTAAAATCGTACAAAATCGGAGAAGTATTTATGCAAACTTACAAGAAACAAGATAGAACGCAGTTGTAAGACTTGTTGTCTTCCGTTGTTCTCTCCTCTATTTTAGCACGCTTTCAAAGTAAAAACGCGCCCGAAGGCGCTTAACTCGTTTATTCATCATCCATCCGCAATACAGCCATAAACGCCTCTTGGGGAACTTCGACTTTCCCAACCGTTTTCATGCGTTTTTTTCCTTCTTTTTGTTTCTCAAGCAATTTACGCTTTCGAGAAACGTCGCCACCGTAACATTTTGATAAAACGTTTTTGCGCAATGCCTTAATCGTTGAACGAGCAATAATTTTGTTTCCAATTGAAGCTTGGACAGGAACTTCAAACTGCTGTCTCGGTATAAGTTCTTTCAACTTTTCTGTAATCGACTTGCCACGCTCGAAAGCAAAGTCTCTATGAACGATTGTCGACAATGCATCGATTTTTTCTCCATTTAATAAAATATCCATCTTCACTAGCTTCGATTCCCTGTATCCGATTAGTTCGTAATCAAGCGAGGCATATCCTTTCGTACTTGACTTTAATTGGTCAAAAAAGTCATACACGATTTCACTGAGAGGCAATTCGTAAATGATATTTACACGCTTCTCATCTAAATATTGCATGTCGATAAAATCCCCGCGTTTCTTTTGACAAAGTTCCATAACAGCCCCAACAAAATCTTCCGGTGACATAATCGTTGCTTTTACGTAAGGTTCTTTTACTGCTTCAATTGTTTGTGCTTCCGGCATGTCTGCAGGGTTGTCAACTATAAGTTGTTCGCCATCTGTCGTATCCACTTCATAAATCACACTTGGTGCCGTTGTAATTAAATCAATGTTAAATTCACGTTCGATTCGTTCCTGCATAATTTCCATATGCAATAAGCCTAAAAAGCCACAGCGAAAACCGAAGCCCAATGCTTGAGATGTTTCTGGCTCGTATTGAAGTGACGCATCGTTTAACTCAAGCCGTTCAAGTGCTTCTCTTAAATCATTATACTGATTCGAATCAATCGGATATATTCCGCAAAATACCATCGGGTTCATTTTTCGATACCCTGGAAGCGGTTCAGCTGCTGGACGTTCGACACTTGTAATTGTATCTCCGACACTCGTATCGCTTACATTTTTTATCGAAGCGGTTAAATAGCCAACATCACCAACGGTTAATTCCTCTCTCGACTCTGCCTTTGGCGTAAAAACACCGAGTTCGGTCACTTCAAATTCTTTACCCGTAGACATCGTTTTAATTTTATCGCCAACTCGTACCGTTCCTTCGACAATTCGAATGTATGCGACAACTCCACGATATGGGTCATAAAGCGAGTCGAAAATAAGTGCTTTTAAAGGTTCATCCGGATCCATTTCCGGGGGTGGGACTTTTTCAACGATGTGTTCTAAGATTTCATCAATCCCGATACCTTCTTTTGCTGATGCAAGCACAGCATCACTTGCATCAAGACCGATAACATCTTCGATTTCTTTTTTTACACGTTCAGGATCAGCGCTCGGCAAATCAATTTTATTAATAACAGGAATGATTTCCAAATCATTTTCAAGTGCTAGATATACGTTTGCAAGCGTTTGGGCTTCAATGCCTTGCGCTGCATCAACAATTAATAGTGCGCCTTCACAAGCAGCGAGGCTTCTTGAGACTTCATATGTAAAGTCGACGTGTCCCGGCGTATCGATTAAGTGAAAAATATACTCTTCACCATCTTTTGCTTTATATGTTAATTGAACAGCATTTAATTTAATCGTAATGCCGCGTTCTCGTTCTAAATCCATCGCATCAAGCGTTTGCTCTTTCATTTCTCTCTCCGTTAACGCTCCCGTAGCCTCTAACAGTCGATCAGCGATCGTTGATTTACCGTGATCGATATGGGCAATGATAGAGAAATTTCGAATTCGCGACTGGCGAGCTAATTTTTTATCTCGATTCATTCATTTCACTCCTATGGCGAACTTACGCATTGATTATAGCAATTGCCGCTCATTCATTCAATGAAGAATCTGTTTAATAAAGAATGATTGGCTTACTTTACGTGAGCACAATTGTTTTTTTTTAGCTCTTATCGTTACGGCTTTTCTATTACAGACTTAGGCTACAATTGTAGTGATTTTATTATTGATCACATATCGCTAATCGTTACAAAACAGCTACAAATGTAGATTTTTATCGGAATAGTTATAGGTGTGACAAACCTTTGTCTTAGTTAGGTGAGGTCTACTTAACATGTAGGCGATAAAAACAAGGGAGGTATTCTATTTAAATGAAACGATTAAATAACATGTTATCATTGTTTATGTTTCCATTTATCACACTTTTTGCTTTAGAAGCAAATACCACTAGTGCAGCTAGCTCCTTTAACAATGTTGAAGTTGCCACTCAGTGATTGCAGAATGCAGGCACCTGGTGGCGGCTTTCAAACATTGCCATAGGATAATCCGATGACCTTTAAAGCTACAATAGCGAGTACGGTTGGACCAAATAAAGAGTTACAATTAGAGAATCCTCTTGACATTACCTTTAAAAAATTTTAGATTTGCACCTGGTACAATTAATTTAACGATAGAATCTGAAAATAAAGAGGGTAATCAAAGGGTATTTTCTGATCACCAAATTGATATTCCAACTTCCGATGAATTTTTCACGCTCTCTATACCAAATGAATCCGGGCACAACTATTGGTTCATTTTCTTCAGATGAAGAAGGTGAAGTTAGATTAACGTTAAGCGAAATTAGAATGAATGTGATTATGTTTGCAAATACTGATAATCCTGTGTCTTTAGGTTTAGTATGTAAACCTAAAGAAGATGCGAATAATCTAATCACTACGATCCTAATTGATAACGAAGCAAACTGTTGAACGTACAGTAAACGTCGTTGAACCTTTCGGCTCTTAGTATACCGGCGAAGGAGCACCTCGTGATCGTCTGGGAAGCAATGGAAACTCGTACCTCGACATGACAACAAATGACATGTACAAGCGTGACCCGAACACATGGACAATGGCAACTTAAAAGGTGACGATGGAAAGCAAGGTTCTTCACTTCTCACAGGTTCAGGCGCACCCTCTGCGGAGGTCGGTAATGTCGAAGACTTGTATCTCGATACGAATACTGGTGACGTGTACGAAAAATCGGCTGACGGATGTAAGAAAATAACGACTTACAAGGCCCTGTTGGTCCACAAGGTGCAAAAGGACCGAATGGTTCTGCTGGATCAGGTGGTGCTAGCGGTTCTGGCGACGATGGTGGAAAAAAGAAGCCCGAGATCGCCATCTGGTCATGATAACGATGGAAAAGGCAATTCCGCTCAAGGCGGATAACTTCCAAAAACTGCAACAAGCCTGCCACCTCTCATTTTAATTGGAACTCTTCTAGCGACAGCTGGCAGTGTCTTGTTTTTTAGACGCAAAAATGTAATCGAATAGTTCTTTAAAGAAAAACTCAGGTGAAGCTAGGGGAATTTTTTGCCTAGCTCCACCTGTTTTCATGAAGAACCGATGATTTTGTCAAATGCCGATAACACTTGGAACACAACGGTTCGCGATAGATTCTTTAGCATGTCTGAAAACGATTTTGCAGTTGTAGAATAAATGTTAATCTCTGTACGATCTTCTGTTTCCATATTGTGTTCCACTTTTTCTTTTCGTTCTAATTCCCACTCTTCATACGCATTTGTAATCGACTCTGATTTGATGATTGATTCACTTTCGGTCATCTTGACTCCGAAAAACATTCCGACGAAAAAGATACAGGCAATGAAAATCGACGTTGCAAAAAATCTACCCATCGTTCATCCTTTCACTCCGTATTCGATACTTTTTCTGCTTTCCAAAAATAATCACTAAAAACATCTGCGAGCGCTTCAGCTGTGCGATAGTTTTCTTCCATCGTATTATCGACACCACCGACTTCAATTAAAATTGAACGGTCTGATAAATCTTGGTTATAGATTCCGTTGCCTTGAGAACGGTCTTTTGTAATAATTCCTCTGCTTAAGCCTGGGAACTTTTTATCTAACATTTCATTTAATTCATTGACAAATTTTAAGTTTGCTTCATAGTTTTTATGCGCTTTTCCGATGACAAAAAAGACTCTTGCATACTTCTGCCCGTTAATCGTTACCGTCGTTTTATCTCGACGCTGTGCATCTCGGTGCAAATCAAATATATATGTTATGTTTTTATCGCTTGCCATCGCCGACTGAACAATTTCACGTGAAACTTGATAGGAACTCCCATAGTTAAGCCCTTTTTCTTTTAATTTATTAACCATGTTCGTCTCATCAACAGTTGCTCCAATTCCTCGTTTCTCTAGCTCCTCTGCCAATTTTTTACCGACTAACGTGATGTTCACTTCATGATGGTGTGCATGATTTGGATTCGTTACGCCTTCTAAATGGGGCAAAAATGATTCCGAGCTATGCGAATGATAGATGAACGCAACTTTTTTATCCCCTGTCGTTTGAGTTGGTGGCTTTACATGACGATCCTCAAGCTGTTCAATTTCTTCAAGCGAAGCCTTTCTCTCTTCTAACAAAACTTCCATCGGCGGTGACGATTCAATCGGTAAGCTCGTATAATCCGTTCCTTCACCTGCCACGTAAATTTCCGCATCATATAAGGCGAAGCCAGGTAACTCTCTTCCAAGAAGACTGCGAATATCACCCGGCCTAATACTCGTTGCAAATTCAAAAGCGACAGATGAAAAACTCGGCGGTTGGCTTTCTACTGGAAGAATTGACGTAAAATAACGATTTTCCATCCCAATGACATACATTAATGATTCACTCGTAAAGTTCGTTAACCAATTATGGATAGTGGAAGACGCAAATCGGTGCTTCATCTCATAAGAAGTAAGAAATGCAACGGTAATAAAAACAATAAGTAAACCGATAAAACCAGATGATGCAAGTTTTTTGATGTTTGTTTGATGGCTAGAAAATATAGGCTCTGAAGGTTTGTCCAACGTTCCCATCCTTTCACACACTAAGCTTGTCTATACCTTAATGTATGAAAGATAGTGTAACGTTAGAACATACATTTATTTTGTATAAAGTCCACTATTCGCTTGGTTCACCTGTTCATGTAAAGCAGCATTTAATCCGGCCGCGATCACATTTGCCATATCTTCAATAAATACATCGATTTCTTTCGGGGTTACCATTAGATTGTGACCGAGTGGTGCTAACACTTCATGAATCAGTTGTCTTTTCTCATTCTCATCAAGCTTACCGACAATTCCCATAAACATTTCACGACTTTTTTCATCAGGCAAATCTTCATCAGTTAACATTTTTCGTTCACCAAATGTCATGCCCGCTGGTGTTAACGCTCTTGACGGCTTCTTTCCTTCTTTTAATTCTTTACCAAAATGCTTCAAAATGTAGTCAATGCTGTCACTTGCAATCGTTACCGCATCAATAACAGTTGGAATTCCAATTGCAATGACAGGTATTCCTAGTGTTTCATAACTTAATTCTTTTCGTTTATTTCCGACACCCGAACCAGGATGAATGCCGGTATCCGATATTTGAATCGTTGTATTGATTCGATTAATTGCACGTGATGCTAATGCGTCGATCGCGATAACAAAGTCCGGTTTTGATTTTGCAATCACTCCATCAATGATGTCGCTCGTTTCAATCCCTGTTAAACCCATAACTCCTGGTGAAATGGCACTTACTGGACGGTACCCATTTTTAACACTTTCAGGTACTAATTCGAATAAGTGCTTCGTAATTAATAAATCTCCAATGACAGCGGGTCCGAGTGAATCAGGAGTGACATTCCAATTTCCTAACCCAACAATAAGACAGCTATCATCGCGTTTAATGTTTAAGCCTTTTAAAAAGTGAGCAAACTCCTCAGAAAAAACATCTTGGACATGTTCTTGAATATCCGTATCTTGTTTACGGATTCCTTGTGTTTCTAATGTTAAGTAACGTCCGGCTTTTTTGCCAATTTTTTTTTCACCTTCTTTAGAAATCGTAACCGTCGTCAATTTTACTCCCCGTTTATTTTTTTCTTCAACAACAACTCCCGGTACTTCGCTTGCTTTTCTATCGTTTTCCTTCTCGACGACCATTTCATGAGCTTCTAGTGCAAGGTCTGTACGAACGGTGTATTGATTCAAATCAATTTTTTTCCCTTCCATCGTATATCACTCTTTCTTTTTAACATTGCATTTGTATTCTCACCGAATATCGCTATTTTCATTCCACCGTAGTGATTGCAATTGAGAAATAGATTTGATAAAATACACTTGTTCTAACAGGAGGAATTCATGAACCTCCACGTTCGAATATTACGCTTTAGGAGGTGACGTGAATGCCAAACATCCAATCAGCGATTAAAAGAACACGACAAATTGAAAAACGCCGTGCCCATAACACTGCTATTAAGTCAGCAATGCGCACAGCGATGAAGTCTGTTGAACAAAAACTTGACAACAATGATGTGGAAGGTGCGAAAGAAGCTTTTTCATTTGCAACAAAAAAGCTTGATAAAGCAGCAAACAAAAATATTATTCATAAAAACACAGCTGCTCGCCATAAACGACGACTTGCACAAAAAATTAACGCAGCTAGCAACGAGTAAGTGACCGAACAGAGGTCACTTTTTAATTTTCTCAAAATAAAAAACCCTTGGCGGATTACGCGCAAGGAGGTTTATTTGCGTTGTGGATCACTCTTTTTATTTACAACTTTCGTAAGTACAAGCTCCAGTAGCAATTTTTTATCAAATTTTCCAGTTTTCATTAAATAATCTGCTTCAGTAAGCTCTTGAATCATATTAAAACACTCTTCGGCACATAACTGTCTGCTTTGTCGCACTGCTTGCTGCACAGCAAAGGGATGTAATTTTAAAAAAGACGCCATTTGTTTTTGAGAATAGCCTCTTTTGCCTAATTCGATCACTTGTGAAATGATTCGAAATTGTCTTGCTAACAAAGCCACGATTTTAATCGGTTCTTCTTTATGCTCAAATAAATCATAAAGTGCTTGGAAGGCTTTGTCGATCCGTTTATAAACAACGTGATCAACTAAGACAAACACATTATTTTCCAACGAACGAGAAACGAGCAAATTGACCGTTTCAACAGTAACTTGATCGTCTGATTGAACATATAAAGCGAGCTTATCTAACTCACTTTTTAGTTTTCCTAAATCATTTCCAACTAACAATGTTAGCTGATGAATCGCATCTTCGGTAATCGCGATATGTAGCTTTTCACATTCTTCACTGATCCAATCATTCATTTTGTTATCGTGCAATGGGGATGTTTGAAACACTTTCGCTGTACGTTTTAACAGTTTTACAATCTTTTTCCGTTCATCTAATTTATCATAAGGGGCTTCAAAAATAACAATTGAATATGGAGAAGGGTTATTTAAATATTGTTCAAGCTTTTTTACGTTATGTTCAATTAAAGACGGAAATTTCTTTCCAGCAGTTAAAAAGGTTGGATTTTTTAAAATCACGACTCGCTTATCAGCTAGAAATGGGATCGTTTCCGCATCTTCAAGTGCATATTCAATCGGAATTTCATTCATATCATAAACAGCAATATCAAATTCAGCCGATTGTTTATTCAATGTTGATTTCATCAATTTTTCTCGTGCTTCTTCGATTAAAAACCGTTCACTTCCATATAATAAATATACCGACATGTCGACCACCCTATTTAAGGGTATCGGTTATTTTCAAAATTGACAAGCATAATATAGTTGCATACAAATTCTGTAACGAAACAAGAGAAAAGGAGGATTATTAGTATAACCCTCCATTTATGTGAACGTCTAAACTAAAGGCCGCGGTCACTTTAGTTCAAACGATATTTTATCCTTCTTACGTAGCTGCATTTGTTATCCTATCCTATGCTTGCACTTCCTATCGGTGAAAACAGTTAACAAAATTGGTAAGTTCAGTGCTTTTTAGGTAAAATACTTAATGATTTAGAAAAAAGTCACAAATGATGGAAACAAAGCTAGATTTTTTCTCTCAATTCGCTTATACTAAACATGATTAAAGGAGGCTGGCTTAATGAATGAATTCGAAAAAGAAGTTCAAAGTAAAAATAATGATGTCGTTGATTCAGGTATCGGCTTTATCGTTTCTTTCGTCTTTTTCAGCCTAATTTTCTTTATTGGTGTCATTATGAAAGCTGTAGGCTAAACCAATACATAGAGCCAAAAAAGACTGCCCATTAAAGCAGTCTTTTTATTTTTTAAGGAAATAACCATTCTGATTAGAAAATTGAAATTGAATCGCCCCATGCTCATCAGTCCGTAATATGCTTATCTCCCTTTCATTTAGACGCGAAACGACGTCATCATGCGGATGTCCGTAAGAGTTGTTGCGACCGACCGAAATTAAAGCTACTTTCGGTTTTACCGATTCGACCAATGCTTCACTCGTCGAAGTTTGACTGCCGTGATGACCGACTTTTAACACGTCCGCTTGAAGATTCGGATAGTTGCGAAGCAAGTTCATCTCACTATGATGTTCAGCATCTCCCATAAATAACCACGTTGTGTTACCTAATTGTGTATACATAATTATAGACCGATCATTTTTACTTGCTTCCTCTCCAGTCGGTCCTAAAATATGAAACGAATACGTTCCTTCACGCCATGACATCCCTTTTTGAACAAACGACAACTTCACCTTTTTTTCATATGCAGTCGTTAACAATCTCTTTTCATTGTCTTCAAATTGATTGCTTTTACCATAGACCAATTCCTTCACTTTCACATGATCTAAAATTGCATTTGTACCACCGATATGGTCTTCATCCCCATGCGTTAAAATCAATTTATCTATTGTGCGGATCCCTTCTGCTTTTAATACGGGAACGATGACATCTTCTCCGACGTCAAACCGACTCCTCCGTTCTTGCCATTCCTCTTCAACACCAAAAAATAGCGTTCCGCCTGTGTCGATTAAATAAACGGCTTTACGAAACGGGAGCTCAATGAGAATGCTATCCCCTTGTCCAACGTTAATCATCGTCACTTTTCCGAATGGGTTAACATACGGGTAACTAAAGTGCATCACAATGAGTAAAATAAACGGGATGCTATATTTAAATGACGAACGATTAAACGTTTCTTGCCCTTCAAGTCGAATAAACAAATAAAAGATCGCTACATAATAAAAGACGATAAACAATGGTACTGTTTGTCCTAATGTAATCGACGCGAGCGGTAAATTTTCAATGAACGTCAGAATTGCATGAATAAACGTGATGATTATTTCATGAAGGCTGATGAGAGGTTTTGCTAACGGTGATAAAATGAGCTCAATCAAAAAGCTTAAAAATGTCAACGGTAGGACTATCATCGAAAACAAAGGAACAAAAAGAATATTAACGAGTACACTCAAAATCGAGATGTGATGGAAATGAAACAAAATAAGTGGAATCGAAATAAGTTGAGCAATCACTGAAATAGCAATTAGCCGTGACACCGATCCATTAAAAAACGTTGTAATGAGCGTTGTAGAAACGATTAGGCCGAAGCTAATTAAAAATGAAAGCTGAAAACCAACATGATACAGCAGATTTGGATTATAAAACGTTAACAGAAGAAATGCGAACGAAATGCTTTCGAGCGGATGGAGTTTCTTTCGAAAAAGCATCCCGACAATGATGGCTGCCGCCATGATTGCTGCTCGCATAACGGACGGGGCAGCACCTGTGAACAGTACATAAAAAGGCAGAAATAATAACAGCATTGCGTTTACCTTTTCCCTCACTAACCCTATCCTTAACAATATCCAATAAAGAAACGCTAAAATGACTCCGACGTGCAACCCTGAAACGACAAGTACGTGGATTAAACCGAGAGTTTGATACGCATCGATAACCTCCGTTTCGATCGCACTTCGTTCACCGAATAATAACGCTTGAGCGATTCCTGCAGAACTCTTGAAAAACCGCACTTGAATACGTTCAAGTCCTTTTTGACGATACTGCTTGATTCGATCGATAACCGTTAGCGAGTCGTTTTTACAATGTTGGAGTGTATGTAACGATAGGATCCAATGGATACCTTGCTGTTTTAAAAATCGTTTATAATCCAAACTACCTGGATTGTTCTGATTGTGTGGCGTGTCAAGTTTTCCTGAAAATGAACATACCATCCCGACTTGAAGTTGTTCAAATTCGCGCTTTTCATCTGCAGTTTTCAACCGGTAGTTTGTTTTTATCACTTCATTGGATGGCAATTTCACTTGAAATGTTACATCATTCCCATCAATATGTGGAATATCAATAATTTTTCCTGAAAATGTTCGTTCATTGCCGGTTAAGTTGGAAACATTCATCTGTTCATGTATAAAAGTGCGGAGACCAAAAATAACGATGATGGCACATAAAATAAGAAGCATTCGTTTATTCTTCGTGCGAATGACGATAAACACGAGCAGGAGAAGAAAAAAAAGAGAGAAGAATGGCTGATTGATCAATAACAGACCAATCAAGCCACTTAATGCAAAATGAAAACCGCGCATTTTACAATTTACACCGAGTCATTAAAAAGTGAAGTTGCTTTGTCATAATAATTTTTAACTTCTTTTTCATCCACTCCCGCATCCGATAAACGTTGTAGCAAGGTTCGTATAAATTGCAACTTCTCTTTTCCTTTCGTCTCAATCAGTGTTTCATCTAACTCGATTTTTTCAACGTGAACATTTGCATGTTCAAACAGCTCTTCAGCGTATGGGTGATTACGATATTCATTTGCATAAAATACTTTTTTAATTCCGCTTTGAATGATTGCTTTACAACATTGCAAACACGGAAAATGCGTAACGTAAATTTCTGCATCTTCTGTAGCAACACCGAACTTCGCACATTGCAAAATCGCATTCATTTCCGCATGAATCGTTCTTACACAATGCCCGTCAATGACATAGCAACCTTCATCAATACAATGAACACTACCAGATACAGAGCCATTATACCCTCCAGCGATAATTCGATTATCGCGGATAATGGTCGCCCCAACTGCGAGACGATCGCACGTACTTCGTAATGCTAATAAATGACTTTGCGCCATAAAATATTGATGCCATGATATTCGTTCCATCTTCATTCCCCCATGTACAAGTCTTTCATAACTATTACGTACTTTTTCCTACTCGTCAATACGTTAATCAATGACGATTTCATCTTTCATATTTTCCAACGTTTTTTCACCGATACCAGAAACTTGAAGCAAGTCTTCGACCGTTTTAAATGGACCATGTTCATCACGATAAGCAATGATCGCTGACGCTTTAGAAGGACCGATTCCTTGAAGTTTTTGCAAGTCTTCAGCAGTGGCAGAATTAATTCGGACTTTCCCATCTTCGTTCCCGTTCATTGTTACACTTTGCATTACTGGTTGTGTTAATTCCTCTCCTTCTTTTGCGACATAGATGACCATTTCATCTTTTAACAATCCGGCTAAATTGATTTGATTTTCTTCAGCGTCGGGCAATAGACCACCCGCTCTCTCAATAGCATCGATTACTCGTTCTCCTTCATTCATTGAGTAAACTCCAGGCTGTTTGACCGCTCCTTTAATATCAATCACGATTTCATTTGAATGTTCTTCTTCAAGAGTCTCTACTTGGTTTAGTTCAAACTCATCATCTTGTGAAAACAATATTTCTTGCTCATGACTTTTCTTATCATAAACAAAATAAATGACAATTGCAGAAATGATGATCATTGAAATAATGATAGCAATCAACCATTTTTCACGTTGAGAAAATGACATATTCGCTCACCCTTTCGTAAACTCATTCATATCGTTTTAATAGGCTTCATACAATGGAATGTAAATGTTGTGCCACAGAGGGGTGTTAGTGTGAAAATTGGAATCATCGGGACTGGAAACATGGGGAGTATTCTCATTCAAGCGATGATTGAATCTCAATCTGTTGAACCTCGTAATCTCATCATTACGAATCGCTCGATTGAAAAAGCAAATCGTCTGAAGAAACAATATCCAAACATCCACATCGCGAACGATCCAATCGAAGTAAGTAAAACGTGCCAGTTTATTTTTATTTGCGTTAAACCTTTACAAATTTATCCACTGCTTCAACAGTTAAATGATACACTTGATGAACGAAAAGTAATCGTATCAATCACGAGTCCAATCTCAACAGACGAATTGGAACATGCAACAAACTGTCAAGTCGCACGAATCATTCCGAGTATAACAAATCGAGCACTTAGCGGATGTACGTTAATTTCATATGGAAAGCGAGTAACTGAAGAAAATCGCCGTACACTTTCAAGCATCATGGAGTCATTTTCGAAACCGATTTATATTTCAGAAGAACATACGAGAGTGGCTTCTGATATCGTCAGTTGTGGACCTGCTTTTTTTAGTTACTTATTACAACAATTTATTGACGGGGCTGTACGGCAAACAACGATTTCACGAGAAGTAGCGACAGAATTGACGTGCAACATGCTCATTGGTCTTTGTAGTCTTATCGAGAAAAATTACTATTCATTAGAAACACTTCAGGAAAAAGTAACCGTCAAGGGAGGGATAACCGGTATTGGAATTGATGTGTTAGAAAAACACGTCGGAGATATGTTTGATCAATTGTTTATTGAAACCCATCGTAAATATGCCGAAGACCGTAACGAAATTTCAGAACAATTTTTTAATAATGTGTAAAACGGTGTTCACCAGAACAATTTAACGTTAACGTGCACAGCCTGTGCACGTCCGCTATGCTCGAGTCTACTTATTGACTGATTCTGCGCATTTTTGAAAACGAAAAAATCAAAGCATTGGGGGAAATCCCCAATGCTATTTTATTTCGTCATCTATTGTCAAAACCCTTTAATTTTTTCGTGCTGCAAAAAAGATTCGTTTACTCGTTTCCGTCGGCACAGTACATTGAAAATCTGCAAAAATATCGAGAAGAGTAAAACCTGTCTTGGAAAGCATTTGTTCATAAGTATGACTCGAAAACGTCTTTTGAACGTGCAATTCATCGAAACGTTCGTACAAGCTGTCTTCGCGCTTCACAAAAAAAGTAAGCTCATGTTCCACGTAATTGTTTGAATCGACGTAACAGTCCCAAATGTACGAAATACTGTCACTCTCGTATGCGAATGTTTGATCTTTAAAAATGGAATGTACTTTATAAAGAGAATGGACATCAAATAACAGCAAACCATCGCTCGTTAAATGGTCATATACACGTTCAAATGTTGCGATGACATCCGCTTCACTTGTAAGATAATTTAATGAGTCACAAAAAATGAGAACAATATCGAATTGTTCGCCTACATCGAGTTCAGTCATATTCTGTTCAAAAAATCGAGCATGTTTCGCTTTTTCCCGTGCAATCGCAAGCATTTCAGCTGATACGTCCACTCCTGTCATTTCAAAGTGCGCTTGAGACAACAAAGCCGTTAACGTACCCGTACCACAACCTAACTCAAGAACTTTTTTTCTGGAGACGTTATAACGGTGACAGCTTTGCTGAACGAAATCGACCCATTTATCGTAAGGAGCATTTGCCATCAATTCATCATAAATCAAAGCAAAATGCCTATACATCATTGCAAATGCTCTTTTTCAACTTTTAACCGCGGTACATCGCCCCAAAGCTTTTCTAAATTGTAATATTCTCGGTCTTGTTTATGAAAAACGTGAACGACTACTTGACCAAGATCGAGAAGGACCCAACGTGCTTCATGAAACCCTTCCATTCGTTTCACATCGATCCGTTCATTTACGGCTACTTCTTTAAGTTCACTAGCAATCGCTTGTACTTGCTTTTCAGAATTTCCGTGGCAAATTAAAAAGTAATCCGCAATTAGTGATACACCCTGCATATCTAATACGACAATATTTTCAGCACGTTTATCGTCCGCAACTTTTGCGATTTGATAAACAAGTGTTTTCCCATCCATTAATTAACCTCCTGATTAAGATTTCTTTGCAAATCATTATAGGTTTCGATCGTTTTCGGATAAATGAGTTCGTTTTTATTAAGCAAAAATTGGATCGTATTTTGAATAGAGACAATGAGCGCTTTATTTAACTCTAATTTCGCTAGCTCTCTCACGTCATCAACCCCTGGGAATGAGCGATTCGGTTCAATGTAATCCGCTAACATAATCACTTTTTCAAGCGTAGTCATTCTTGCTCTTCCTGTCGTATGGCTTCGAATGGCTCGAAGGATGTCTTCATCCGTAATCCCGATTTCTTTTTTGACTAAAATCGCACCGACTGGAGCGTGCCATAGTTCACTGCTATACATAAGCAAATCTTTAGGCAAGTCTTCTTCATTGATAATATCGATCATTTCTTGTTTCGGACGATATTTTGCATAATCATGAAAGATACCAGCGATTTCTGCTTTTTTCTCATCAGCTCCATATTGTTTAGCCAATGTAATTGCCGTATCTGTTACTCCAATCGTATGAATATACCTTTTTTCAGGTAAGTGCTTCTTAATAATTTGGAGAGCTTCTTGTCGATTCATACAAATGATTCTCCTTAATATATTGTCGAACATTGTCAGGTAAATAATATCGTGTGCTCTGTTTATTTTGAAAACGTTGTCGTAGAAATGTGGACGAAATATCAATTAATGGCGCTTCAACGGTTTCAATCACATGTGCATATTTAGATTTGAATGAAAAACCAGGACGATCCACACCGATAAATGTAGTCATCTTTATAAGCTCATCAATCTTTTTCCAATTTGGCAAATCTTGCACCATATCAGTACCAATAATAAAGTAGAACAAAACATCAGGATATTTCACTTTTAAACTCTTTATCGTATCATACGTATAAGACGGGCCTTTTCGTTCAATTTCAATCGTTGACAATCGAAAAGACGGATGTGATTCGATCGCAAGCTTAACCATATTCACACGATGTTCAAGCTTTGTCACGTTCATTTTTTGTTTGTGAGGTGGAACATAAGCAGGAATAAACCAGATTTCATTTAATTGACATTGTGTTAACACTTCATTCGCAATAATTAAATGACCGTTATGTGGCGGATCAAACGTGCCACCAAGTAAACCAATTTTTTTCATGATCACTCACGTCGGAAGTTCAATTTGTTTATTTTCTATTGATTCTTTATACAACACAATGGTATTTCCAATAATTTGTACGATAGTTGCTTTTGTTCCTTCCCCAATTAATGTAGCGACTGTACTTTTATCATCTTCGCAATTTTGTAGGATGCTCACTTTAATGAGTTCGCGCGCTTCTAAAGCTTCATTGATTTGTTTCAACATATTGACATTGACACCGCTTTTGCCAACTTGAAAAATCGGATCAAGATGGTGGGCTTTTGCACGTAAAAAACGTTTTTGCTTCCCTGTTAACATTCGTTCAACCTCCAAGTTCGTTCAAAACTGTTTTCGTCATACGTTCAAGGTTCGGAGAGATACCTGTCCATTTCTCAAATGCTAACGCTCCTTGATGCACGAACATTCCAACTCCGTTATCTATGAGCGCTCCTCTTTCTTTCGCTTGTTTTAAAAACAATGTCGTTAACGGATTATAAATTAAATCAGATACGATCGTTCCGCGTTTTAAATTATGAACTTGGAGCGGACTGTCTGTTACATGCGGTGACATTCCAACCGATGTCGTGTTAATGACGATATCATATTCAGACAAGTGTTCTTCTGCATCGTGTATACTTATTGCACTCCCAGCAACAAATTGGTTCGCATGTTTAACAAGTTGCTCAGCTTTGCTAATCGTTCGATTAGCAATATCAATTTTCTGAACACCGTGTCGCGCAATCGCAATAACAATCGCACGCGCGGCTCCTCCGGCACCAACAACTAATACTTTTTTTGTCGCTAACGGCGCTTTTGAAAGAAAGAGCAATGAACGAAGGTAGCCTTCACCATCCGTATTCGAACCAATGAGTCTCCCATTTTCATTTTTTATCGTATTCACTGCGCCAATGAGGCGAGCCTCTTCATCGATTTCATCCAAATAATCGATAACAGCTACTTTATGCGGAATTGTAACATTTATACCTTTTATATGTAATGCCCGAATCCCTTCTATTGCTTGTTCTAACTGACTCGGGTGAACGGCAAACGCTGTATAATAAGCGTCCATTTGCAACGCTTGAAATTCTTGATTGTGCATGATGGGTGACATTGACTGTGAAACAGGAAATCCGATAACTCCATAAACTCCCATTTTTACACACCTTTCTAGATTAATGATTTGCGGACAGAAACTCCAACTCCTTTTGGAGCATATGCAGTAATTTGCGCCCGTTTTCCTTCTAGCGTTACCCAACCTAATCCGGAAAACACAACATCTGTTTTTTCTGATTCAATTTTAAAATTATATTTTACAAGTTTTGGAAACCGCTCGCTGTTTTCCTTCATCGGTGGGATGAGCAGTTCACCTTTCTGTATTTCATATAGTTCATCTGCATTCTCTTGTTTTGTACGATGAATGTAGAGCTCGTTTGCAAAATAACAAACATGCGGTCTGCGATCACCACCGCTTATATAATCTAAACGTGCAAGCCCGCCAAAAAATAACGTTTGACCTTCATTTAATTGATACACTTTCGGCTTGATTTCTTTTTTTGGAGTGATCAAATTTAACTCTTTTTTCGTGACAAAATGTGCCATTTGTTCGTGGTTGATCATTCCCGGTGTATCATAAAGTGAACGTTTACCGTCAAGTTGGATGTCAATCAAATCTAACGTCGTACCAGGAAAACGTGATGTCGTTATCACATCTTCACTTTCTCCGCCAAACATTTTGATGATTTGATTAATAAATGTTGATTTTCCTACGTTCGCGCAGCCAATAACGAAAACATCTTTCCCTTTTCTTAACCGTTCCATTTCTGAAGCTAACTTTTTAACACCTATTCCTTTTTCTGCACTGATTAAAAAAACATCTAAAGGTGTTAGTCCAAATTCGCGAGCAGCTGACGCCATCCATTGTGTAAGCCTGTTCTGTTTAACAGACTTTGGCAATAAATCAACTTTGTTCCCGACTAACAAAATGTCATTGTTTCCGACAAACCGTTGAATTCCTGAAATCCAACTTCCGTTAAAATCAAAAATATCGACAATTTTTACGATGAGTGCATCTCGCTCTCCGATCGAATGTAAAATATTTAAAAAATCATCATCTGTTAAAGAAACATCTTGAATCTCATTGTAATGCTTTAAACGAAAACACCGCTGACAAATAATCGTTTCTCGTTGTAGCGCTTGCTTTGGAACATAACCAATTTTCGTCTCATTTTCTGATTGAACAACTATACCACAACCACTACATTTAATTTTCTCATTCATGCTTGTCCTCCCAATATACCATGCCTTTTCTCTTCATTCTCCCTAATAAGAAGCGTTCAATCCTACGATTAAACTTCGTCCAAAATCCGTCAGAATTTGCAACGGGGGTAACTAATATCGTATGTAAGCCGAGCCGATTTCCACCAAATACATCTGTCACGAGTTGATCTCCAACGACTACGACTTCTGACGGGTGTAAATCCATCTCAACTAATGCTCGTTTAAATGATTTACTCATCGGCTTTCTCGCATCGTAAATAAAAGGTAATGATAGCGGATTTGCAAATGTCCCAACTCTTTCTTGATTATTATTTGAAATAATCGTAACGAGCAATCCTTTAGCTTCTACCTTTTTAAACCAATCGATAAGCTCCGGTGTAGCGTTAGGGCGATCCCATTCGATGAGCGTATTATCTAAATCTGTAATGATCCCTTTAATTCCCTTTTCAATTAATTGATTAAGATTAATATCGTATATACTATTAGCATAATCTGACGGCAAAAAATATTTTAACAAATCCTTTCACACCTTTATTATCCATTCTGTCTATACGTTATTCAAAAAATCCAAAGACTCACAGCATGTGAGTCAGTTCAACGTTCCCACAGGACGTCGGTTTTTTTAGGCGCGTATTTAAATTGTAGAAAAGTCCGTTCATTCTGTACAAGTCCACTAATTTTTCATACCGTGCCTTTAAAAACCTGCATATTAATCATCAATCATCTATGCTCATGGCATAGCCTTGCTAATGTCGACGTTGTAACAAGACATTACGTATTTAGTCAACCAAGCCTCTCAATGTCCTATACTTCAAACAATAACCTATTATATCAATATTTCCTAGGAAATTTAACATTAGCTTATTTTAAAAAAGACCATAAATCGTTCGACATTTTCAAACATTATTTTCTGTGGATAAATTTATTCACATTATTAAACAACATTTTACAAGCTTTTTTTCGACTTATACAGTTTTTACCCACAACTTATCGACAGCCTTCTGTGGATAACAGAACGGTTGTTCTTAATTTAGATTCGTGGTATATTTTTACATAAGCTAAACGCTACATTTTGCGAGGAGGAGATAAAATGACAAATTCGTTAGCATTGCTTTCGGACAAGCTGTTAATCGAGTCGTATCTCAAGTCCATCGAATTGCAATTAAATAAAGATTTTATTGCCATTATTCGCGCAGAAATATCAAGACGCGAACTTACCGAAAAAATTGACTCCCCTGTCGCATAAAAGTTTAATCATAATATAAAGCTAGCATCGAGTATGCTAGCTTTACTTGTGTTATGATTCATTATGATGTTTATAAAACTCGTGAAATAACTTCATAAGCGCTCGCTTTTCAATTCGTGAGACGTAACTTCTTGAGATTCCTAAATTTTTAGCAATTTCCCGTTGTGTTAGCTCTTCATTTTCCTCTAGGCCGAATCGTCCGATAATCACTTCCTTTTCTCTTGCATCTAATATATGAATATACTTATATATTTTTTTCTTTTCCATATTCAATTGAATCTTTTCAATAATGTCATCATTCTCGGCTTTTAAAACGTCCATCAACGAAATTTCATTACCTTCTCGATCTTGCCCGATTGGGTCTTGTAAGGAAACATCTTTTTTTGTCTTTTTAAGAGAACGTAAGTACATTAAAATTTCATTTTCAATACATCTTGCCGCATACGTAGCTAGCTTCGTTCCTTTCGCAGGTGAATAACTTTCGATTGCTTTAATTAAACCAATCGTACCGATTGAAATTAAATCTTCATTATCCTCTCCTGTATTCTCAAATTTTTTCACGATGTGGGCGACTAGACGTAAGTTATGTTCAATCAAACGGTTTCTTGCCTCTTGATCACCTTTTTCCATAAGTGCAAGCATCTTTTTCTCTTCTGCACTCGAAAGCGGTTGCGGGAACGCATTGTTTTTGACAAATGATACAAATAGCATCACTTGTTTAAAAAAGAAGGTCAATACTGCCAAAATTCCCAAAAAGCCCACCTCCCATAAGAAGAATTCATTCTTATACTTATGAAATGTTGGGCTTGTGTGTGTCTGTACATTGGAAATTTCGTTATTCGCGTTTTGAGTTTTGAGTTATAAGTGGAAACACAATTTCGAACGCTGTACCTTTTCCAAATTCACTGGAAACGGTTATTATTCCGTTTTGAAGTTCAACAAGTTTTTTAACGATGGATAAACCTAATCCAGTTCCACCGTAATCACGTGAACGAGATTTTTCTACACGGTGAAATCGATCGAAAATATATTGGATTTCATCCTTTGGTATACCGATACCGCTATCAGAAATTAAAATCTTCAACGTGTTATTCGACTGTTTTTCAACAAGAATTGAAATTTTTCCTTTTTCAGTGTACTGAATCGCATTATCAAGTAAATTAATAAAAATTTGTTCGAGTCGCTTTTCATCACCTTCGATTAATAGTTCTTCATTCGGATACGTCTCATTTATTTGCAGTTGTTTTTCTTTCGCTTTTAATTTAACTTTTACGATAACAGAACTGATTAATTGGATAATGTTCACTTTTTGATTGTCCATAGCAAGTTGTTCTTCTTCCGCTTTTGCTAAGTCAAACAAATCATTAATCAGATGTATAAGCCGTTTCGTTTCATCCGAAATTATCGTTAAGTATTGTCGTTTCTCTTCCTCAGATGAATACAGTTCATGTTTCAGTACGTTTGCATATCCTTCTAAATACGTTATCGGCGTCCTCAACTCATGGGAAATTGTTGCGAAAAACTCTTGACGATTACTCCGATACTGGTCTAATTCAAGGGCTAAGTCATTGATCGCTTTCGCTAATTGACCAATTTCATCATTAGAATGTACGTGAACTCTTGTATTCAAATCACCTTTTGAAATTTTACGAGTTGCTTTTTCCATTTCTAGTAGTGGTGCAGAAATTTTGCGTGAAAGCATAAAAATAAACCCTGCTCCGATAATAAAAGCGATCATTCCAGCGAATAATGTTAAACGCTTCACTTGAGAAATCGAATGATCAATCGCATCTAGCGATGACATGACAAAAATTCCACCTTGGAAGGAAGCCTCATTAAAAATGGGCTTACCTGAAACGAGATAACGGTCCGTTGAAGGCAAAAAATGAAATTCTTTATAAATCGGATCACCATTTTGCAATTGCGCTCGTTCTTTCTCATTAATTTTTTCTCCTGTTACAATTCCAGTTATCCCTGAGTCCATGACAATGGTGCCGTCATGGTCGACAATATACACTTCATTATTCGTAAACGTAGCTAGCGTAACAAACATACGTAAAATTTCACTGTCTTCCACTGTTGTCATTGCATTTGCATAACGCGTTGAAAGCTCATCGATCTCCTTTTCAACATCACTATAATACAAGTTTGAATAAATGATGTGAAAGATAAGTCCGAATGGAATTAAAACGATAAGAAAAAGGAGGAGAATGCTTCCCCCCCATTTTAATACGATTCGGTTCAACTTCATTCTCCTCTCTCTACTTTTTCAAACTGATAACCGACTCCCCAAATCGTTTGGATCGGATCATAGGAGAGGTGTTGTTTACGAATTTTTTCACGGATATTTTTTACATGTGTATCGACTGTACGATCATCACGAATATGCTCTGGTCCCCATATACGGTTAAGCAAAATATCACGCGTAAACACTCGATTCGGATGCGAAGCAAGCAAATATAACAATTCGAATTCTTTGGGCGTTAAACGAGCAGGCTTCCCTTTTACAGTAACGACTTTCGCATCAAGATCAAACGTTAAATCTTTAAATAATAATTGTTGATTTTCTTCAACTGTATTCAATGTCGTTCTTCGCAACAAGGCGTTCACACGAGCAATTAATTCCTCTGGAGCAAACGGTTTAGTAACATAATCATCTGCTCCTTCGCTAAGCCCTCGGACGATATCTTCTACATCGGTTCGCGCTGTTAACATTAAGATTGGTATGTTTGATTGTTTACGGATCGTTCTACATACTTCCCAACCATCCATATCTGGCATCATAATATCTAAAATAATGAGGTCGAATCTCTGATTTTCGATGAGTATTAATGCTTCACGTCCATTTTGCGCCTCGACTAACTCTATATGCTCCTGGCGCAAATAAATTTTAATTAAATTCCGCATATTCCATTCATCGTCAACGATTAACAGCCGTGGTTTTTCCAATGTTTTCACACCTTATTATGCGTATGAATGTAACCCTACTAAAATTAAATTAACAACGACGAGGTTAAAAATAATGATGATGAAACCAATCACTGCGAGCCATGCTGATTTCGAACCGTGCCAACCTCGAGAGAGCCGCAAATGTAAGTAGGCAGCGTAAAATAAAAATGTGATTAAAGCCCATACTTCTTTCGGGTCCCAACCCCAGAACCTCGTCCATGCAATTTGTGCCCAGATCATCGCAAATATGAGGCCTCCAAGCGCAAACAACGGAAACCCAATCGCAATCGATCGGAAACCGATTTCATCGACTAAATCTAAATTAATATTTTTAAAGGCTGGCTGAATCGCAGCTCCAATTCTTTTCCGAAATAGGAGTCGAAATAACAAATATAAAACTAATCCACCTATTAGCGACCAAATAACCGTATTTAATTGACTTGAATCAATAATAGCAGGTACGTGAAATAACGGACCAATCTTACTGCCACTTATAATTTCTCCTTGATGAGGTCCTACGATGGCAGGTAGTTCATAAACAACGTTTGCTTCTAATCCATCACGATCAATATACGTGAACGTCGTCTCGTAGTTAGCAACTCTAAAGCTGAATGTTAAAATGATAAAAGCAACGACTGAAACGATCGAATAAAGGACTACTTCAAGCCAAAAAGTTTGCATACTTCTTTCGGTTTGATCAACACTTTTCAGTAAATAGAGCAACCCTGCAACGAAACTAATTGCCAAAACACCTTGGGCAAGAGCGACAGTTGACACGTGTACGACCAACCACTCAGACTGCAACGCTGGAATTAACGGTTGAATATCTCGTGGAAACACGCTCGCATAGGCAATAATTAATGCAGCGAGTGGCATCGCAATGACACCGAGTACATTCAACTTATACATAAAGTGGAGTACGATAAACGCTAATACGATTGCCATACTGAAATACGTTGTATATTCAAAGAGATTACTGTTTGGGATATGTCCACTCGCAATCCATCGCGTTATAAAATATCCGAGTTGAAACAAAAATCCGATGATCGAAATCGTAATTCCTAGTTTACCCCACTTTTTATTTCGTTCTAATTGCTTGTCCGAACTAAATTTTTTCCGCGAAATCGAACCTGCAAATACAAACGTAGCAATTAAATATAAAATAAACGCGACCAACAATAAATTCGAACTTAATTGTTCCATTTTGAACTCCTTCCTTACTACTCTTCCTTATTTTTTTTCTCTACTTTATCAACCGGTTTATCGAGTCCAACATGCTCTGCGATTTGGTCCACTTCATTTTTCAAACCAAACCAACCTTTGTTCGTATGACCGGCAATCCAAATTTCACTGTCCTTTCTGCTAATCCAAATGCGACGATGATGCCAATACATTCCTTGCACAACACCTATCATAAAAATTGCACCGCCAACTACTAATATCCAAAGAGTATAATCTTTTCTTACTGTCAGTATTGTTGAGTTTGTCGTTTCGATTCCACTAAAGCTAACTTTATGTTGTGTCTCTCCAAGAGGCTCTAAATTTTGACGAATCGCTACGAAACTCACTTCCCCTTCAGGTGTTTCTGGTGTTATTATTCTGAAAATAAATGCTGGATTGTTCGGCGCTTTTGATTGCGTTGTCGGTTCACCATTTTCATTGAACTTAAAATCAGGAAAGTAGTCCATCACTTCAATGGAATAGCCTTCACCTAAATCATATTGTTCTTGTGGGTTTAATAAGTCAACTGTGAAGTTTCCAAGCTTTTCACTGTCACTTTTTCGCTCCAAATCAAAACTCATTGCTACAAATTCGTTTAATTTATACGATGATTGATACAATGCAAATCCATCAAACTTCAACGGTTCATTTACACGAATAGGAAACTCTTTCACTTTCGTTAATTTCGGCTCTTGGCCTGGTACTGCGTCTCCAACCCGCTTATAAAGAGTCGCATTTGTTTGGTAATTTTTTACGACCATCCCTTGCTCAGTACCTTCAATTGCTCCTTGAAATTTTTCATCTTCATCATCATCATAAAGTTCAACGATAAATTCGTTGTTCGTCACGTAATATTCACCATCTGTGCCTGGAACAGCCTTCGTCTCTCCATCACGTAACTGTAACAAATCATCAACGAACATTCCTGGAAAGTAACGCAACATCGCACCGATTAGAAAAATGATTAAACCAGTGTGATTAACATAAGCTCCCCATCTTGAAAAACGGTTTTTTTCTGCAAATAGATTCCCATTCTCTTCTCTTACATTGTACCGCTTGTTTTTCAATTCATCTTTAGCTTTCTTTAGAATGCCATCGACATCAGTCGTTTTCGTAACGCCAAAAATTCGTTGTCTTTTTAAAAAACTATCATGACGTATCACTCTTTGGTTTTTCAGCGAACGATATAACGGAATAAACCGATCTAGACTCGCAATAATGATTGACGTAGCGAGCGCAGCTAGTAAGATAATATACCACCATGAGCTATATAAATTGTGAAATCCAAACTTATAATAGAGGTCACCGATAACCCCATACTGTTCTTTATAATAACTTGCTGCCGTTTCACCAGGCGGAATATACATTTCTTGGGGAAATAACGTTCCGATCGCTGAAGCGATAACGAGAATAACAATAATCCAAACCCCGACTTTAACGGACGAAAAGAAGTTCCAAATTTTGTCAATAATCGTACGTTTATACGTTTGTGATCGGCGGGCTGAACCTTCATAGCGCATATTTAACATTTCATTCGATTTTTCTTCTTCGCCAAACGGCTTCCCACACGACTCACAAAGAATGGTGCCATACGGGTTTTTATGACCACATTCACAAATGATGTCCTTCATTTTCTCACCTCAGTCCAATTGTTGCACATATTTAAGTATAACTACAAATTTTGCAGAATATATGAAGTTTGAAAAATAGTGTTTGGTTCAGGTCTGAGGAGTAAAAATTCTTCGAGATAATCTTCCCTCAACATGTGATAAATATGGGATAATTTAACTGTATTTATCAAAGATTGGGGGATTTTAAAATGCTTACTCGAAAAGAAAAACGAAACAGAGAAAAAAATCAAAATTATTTTTTCGACTTACTCAAAATACAGCGTCATTTCTTCAAAGATTTTATAACCAAGCTAAAAAAGGTAAAAGATCCAAGGCACCAAAGCTATATTACGTATGAAACAGAAACAATGTTATATACCGCACTTCTTAAAAACATCATTGGTATCGATACTATGCGAAACATGACTGTGCAATTTAATACGGATGAATGTATTGAGAATGTGAAAACAGCTCTAAGCATAGATGAGCTCGAAGAACTTCCTCATTACGATACAAT
>NZ_JBEUEL010000030.1:0-33980 GCF_041725775.1 Pueribacillus sp. YX66
TCTTTTCGAGTAAGCATTTTAAAATCCCCCAATCTTTGATAAATACAGTTAAATTATCCCATATTTATCACATGTTGGGGGAAGATTATCTCGAAGAATTTTTACTCCTCAGACCTGATGAAAAGCAGCTCTCAAAAAAGAACTGCCTTCATCGCTTAATTGTCAGCTGCGTCTATCATTTTTTGAACTTGTTCTTCGTGGCTGTCAATCCATTCTTCCGCTAGCGATTCGATTGGAGTGCCATCTTGTTCATATTTTAACATCATTTCTTCTAGGTCTTCAATTTCAATGCTCCAGTTTGATAAGATATTATACGCTTTTGGATGTTTTTCTTGAATTCCTTTATAAGAAATGACATAAATGGAATCTTCTTTAAACGATTCAAGCGGATCTTCAAGAAATTTCAAGTCATAGCGAGCAAACATCGAGTGTGGTCGCCAACCTACGAAAATAAGTGGCTCTTCATTCGGAATCATTTTCTCAACTTGTGACATCATCGCTGTCTCACTTGAGTGAACAATTTCATAATCATTCAATTCATAATCAATCTTCATTTGATCAGAAATGACGGTAATTCCAGCGCCCGAGTCAATAGCGTAAATTTTCCCGTTAAACTTTTCACTGTTTTCTTTAATATCAGGAATCGAATCTTCTTCGACATAGGTCGGAACAACCCAGCCGAGTGGGGCATTTTCATAGCTGACTGAAACCTTTTCTAATTTATCACCATATTCTTCCCAAAGCTCCTTTTCAGTGTGTGGAAGCCATGCATCCATAAAGAAATCGATTTCTTCATTCACTAAGCCAGAAAAAATAATCGGTTGCTCAGACGTAACAAATTCTACCTCATAACCTACTTCTTCAAGAATTTTCTTAACGATATGCGTTGGAACTTCCGTGCTTGTCCAGCTTGTCATTCCAAATACAATTTTGTCTTTTTCGGTTTCTTCTCCGTCATAATTTCCTTGCGTTTGTGCACCGTTATCGCCGCCACAAGCAACTAATAGCATTGCAAGTATTAAAATCATAACCATACGCAAAAATCTGCGAATATTCACGAAAAATCACCTTTCTCTTAGTTTCCATTTAATTTTTCAAATTTCTCTCGCATCGTTTCAGGAGTAAATTGCAAACTATCTGGGTGTGTAGCAGTCCATGCTTTGTACGAATCCCCTTGCACATAATTGACTGCTTCAGACGTGTTAAACACACGCAGATCGTAAATCCAATTCGCCATAATTAATAGCGATGCCATATGTGCACCAGCATTTGTCGTTGCACACATATCTTTCACGATATTCATCTGGTAATCACGGAAATAACCGTCAAATACCGTCGTCATTAAACAACCATCTGTCACAAGCCCGCCAATAATCACGTTCTTAACACCGAGACTTTTTAACGTGCCTTCTAAATTTGTTTCAAAAAATCCGCTCCAGCGATATTTATCAATGACGATATCGCCCAGTTCGGGTTTTACTTCGTCAAAAATATCAATCGCATCTGTTAAGTCGTTATAGTAAATCGGCTGTTCTTCTCCATCAATCGGCTCACCGTTCGACAGTCCGACACGATCACTACGATTAATTTGCCGTGTGTAAATAATTGGAATGCCACGCTCGCGGCATGCTTCAATTAAAAGTTTCGTATTGTTAATCACTTCATCAATATCTTCGATACCGAAGCCGCTCTCTTTTTGTAAATCAATTAAAACTAATGCTTTTTCTGGCAATGGTTTACTCCTCCTCTTTCTCTTTTGAAATGAACGTAAAAATGTCGCCTGTTTCCATCGCGTTGCTAAACCGCATCGTCCAATCCATATAATCTTCAGTTTCAGCAATGTACTTTAAATTTTGTTTTGCTTGCTCACGGAATTTTTCATCTATGCTCGTATCATTTGAAATCCGATCAAATACTGGCTTTGCCTGCTCAATCGCTTTATATAGCAATGTCCGTTCTTGACGTAGATTTTTTACGAGAAATGTTAGCAAATTACGAATAAAATCTTTTTCAGCAATAAAGTGATCTTTTCGTTCACCTTTTTTCCACACTTTTGATACCATTTCAATTTCTAGCAATTCACGCAAACCATTGCTGACACTCGCTTTACTCATCGCGACTTCGTCTTTAATTTCATCGATTGTCATCGGAACGTCAGAGAAGTAAAGTACGCCGTAAATTCTCCCGACCGAAACTGAAACTCCGTAAATAACCATCGTCTGTGCAATTGCACTAATAATAACGTCTTGCATTTCTTCGATTTTTGAAGAATGATTGTTTTTTTCCATAGACACCATTCTTTCATCTATATTATTTAATCTGTTTAATTAAATTTAAACAAATTATATATATTGTGTCAAATGGCATATTTTTCTGTTGTGTTAGAATATAATGAGTTTTTGTTAAAAGGGATTGTGATGAAGAATGCATATTATAGTTGATCCATTCTAGCTTTCCTCACGATTACATTCATCGGAATAGGCGTTACAGTTTTTGACAATCAGTAAAGAAACTCAACATAATAACGTAGGCAGGCAATTTAACAGCTTAGTTTAAACGGTATAGTTGCACAAATGGGTTGAGCATTGATTCTATCATCATCGGACAATCTGAATACGAAACGACTGACAATTTATCACCGCAGCGTTACTAAGACTTCCACTTCTAATAAGTAGGAGTTAAGGGCGGCTGCTTCAGATAAAGATTAAAACTTCACCTGAACCAATTGTTCTGTATTAGCGATTTGAAAGTAACGCTCCATGGACACGAGGAACTTAGAAAAATTGCAGGCACTTGCGCTGGAATCGTATTCAAATTACTTTTATAAAAAACATCTCTATCAAGTAAATTCAAATATCTTCATAAAGATGTCATGGACATATATATATATAGCGGAAACTGAGGAAGACTGCGATTGCTATTGAGAAGTTAATACAATCAATTGACCATATATTCATAAAAAATATTTCGGTTGCTGCACATGCAGCTATTGCCGTCACTCAATCATTTAAAATTGATTAGCGCCACTGCACGAGCATTAGTCCAAGCCTTTTTCATGCCTCGGCTTATGTCGCTAAGACGGTTGACCATCTGCTAATTACTCGGAAAAACTAAAATTAAGGCAGACTTCGTATCTGCCTTAATCAATTTTCTCTTTCCCGCCCATATACGGACGAAGCACTTCTGGAATTTCAATTGTACCGTTTTCTTGCTGATAATTTTCTAGAATGGCGGCGACAGTTCGTCCGATTGCAAGCCCTGAACCGTTTAATGTATGCACAAATTCAGGACGACCGTTTCGATCACGACGGAAGCGAATACCTGCACGTCTCGCCTGGAAGTCTTCAAAATTACTGCATGACGAAATTTCACGGTATGTTCCATAGCTTGGAATCCACACTTCAAGGTCATACTTTTTTGCTGCTGTAAAGCCTAAATCACCTGTACACATATTCATGACGCGATACGGCAGCTTCAATAATTGTAACACTTTTTCCGCATGTCCAGTCAACGTTTCAAGCTCTGCATACGAATCTTCTGGCTTTACGAACCGGACAAGTTCAACTTTATTAAATTGATGCTGACGAATAAGCCCTCGTGTATCTCGTCCGGCTGCACCTGCTTCAGAACGGAAACATGCACTGTATGCTGTGTATGCTTTCGGTAAATCATCTGCTTCTAATATTTCGTCCCGATGCATGTTTGTGACCGGTACTTCTGCAGTCGGAATTAAAAAGTAATCTTCCTCACGAATTTTGAACGCATCTTCTTCAAATTTCGGCAACTGGCCTGTTCCGGTCATACTCATACGGTTCACTAAATATGGTGGAAGCACCTCTTCATAACCATGTTCATCAGCATGCAAATCCATCATAAAATTCAGCAATGCCCGCTCAAGTCTAGCACCTAATCCTTTGTAAAATACAAAACGGCTACCGGTTACTTTTGCCGCTCGCTCAAAATCTAAAATGTCTAATTCAGCTGCAAGCTCCCAATGTGGCTTCGGCTCAAATGAGAAATTTCGAACATTGCCCCATTTACGCACTTCAACATTTTCATTTTCATCTTTTCCAATCGGGACGCTTTCGTGCGGCACGTTTGGAATTTGTAAGAGCAATTGCTGCAACGCTTCTTCAACTTCACGCAATTCTTCATCAAATGCTTTAATTTTATCCCCTACATTGCGCATTTCTGTAATAAATTCATCCGCATTTTTCTTTGCCCGTTTTAATTCCGCAATTTTTTTTGATACTTCGTTTCGTTCTTTCTTTAGTCTTTCTGTTTCTTGAATAAGATTACGTCTTTTACGGTCAAGCTCTTCAAATTGATCGAGCCCACTTAAATCTTCTCCTCTATGGACTAACGTAGCTTTTATTTCTTGAAAATTTTCACGTAAACGTCGAATGTCAAGCATGTTATACCCTCCTAGTTTTTTAAAAAAATACAAAAAACTCCCGTCTCTTTTTTTAAGAGACGAGAGCCTACCTCCCGCGTTGCCACTCTACTTGCAGACGTATTCATCTGCCACTTCAAAGGATAACGGTCCTCTGTCCGGAAATGCCTACATTTTTTCAACATTTCACTCAAGGATGGATTCACACATCGGTTTGATCGGTTCACAGCAACCACCGACTTTCTGAACAAGCCCGATATACTACTAGCTCCTATCAACGTTTTCTCTTATTCATCTGATCTTTGGCTTCTGATTTCTACCCTCCGGACTACCATCCCCGTTCTTGCATACGTTGTGCCGGATCAAGCGTAGCGATGTCAATCCCTTTCATAGCTGCTCCTAAATCTTTAGACAACTCAGTAATAAGCTCATAGTCTTGATAATTCTCTGTTGCTTTTACAATCGCACGCGCAAAACGTTCAGGATTATCCGACTTAAAAATACCTGAACCGACAAACACACCGTCCGCTCCAATTTCCATCATAAGCGCTGCATCAGCTGGTGTTGCTACACCGCCAGCTGCATAGTTGACAACAGGTAGACGTCCTAATTCTTTCACTTGTAACAAAAGTTCGTACGGAGCTTGTAAATTTTTCGCTTCTGTCATTAATTCATCTTTTGACATGTTAGCTACTTGACGAACTTGCTTTTGAACAAGACGCATATGTCGTACCGCTTCCACAATGTTGCCTGTTCCCGGCTCTCCTTTTGTACGAAGCATTGACGCACCTTCACCTACACGGCGTAACGCTTCACCGAGATCTCGTGCTCCGCATACAAATGGTACTTCATAACTGCGTTTTTCTAAGTGATATTCTTCATCAGCCGGTGTCAATACTTCACTCTCATCAATATAATCAACGCCGATTGATTCAAGTACTCTTGCTTCAACAATATGGCCAATTCTTACTTTCGCCATTACCGGAATCGAAACGGCGTTTACAACCTCTTCTACAATTGTCGGGTCAGCCATGCGAGCCACCCCACCAGCAGCACGAATGTCTGCAGGTACACGTTCAAGTGCCATCACCGCAATCGCACCAGCAGCTTCTGCTACTTTCGCTTGTTCTGCGTTGATGACATCCATAATGACGCCACCTTTTTTTATTTCTGTTAGTCTCGTTTTTGTACCGTATTCTTTTGACATTATAATTCCTCCTAGGAATTGAATCCATTACTCTTTAAATATTACTAAATCTGTTAATTTCTGACAACATAAAAGTATGATTAACCTATAATTTTATCCCATAGCCCTCCGAAAAAATTTCCAATCGCACGCATGCTTAATGTAAACCAATTCGCTTTTTTCACTTCTTCTACCGTAACGAGTTCAGACGTTGCGACTTTATCCGTAATAAAACCATAATCGCTTCCTTCACCAGAGTATTTTACCGTCACGGTTCCAATTTTTTCGCCTTTTTCAAATGGTGCAACGAGATTTCCATCATCGTCAAACTTCTTTTTATCTAATGTAAACTCTGGCTTATATAAATCTTTCTCGTTATTTCGAACGAGCATGCTAAATGAAGATTTTGCTTGAACTGCTACTTCCTTTTGCTTACCTTTTACAACTGGGACGGTTTTATTCTCAAACTTGTATCCTTCTGGTACAATTTCTTGTTTCGAAAATTGACTAAATCCCCAGTCATACAATTTGGCTGTTTCACGAAACCGAGAAATCGCAGAGTTTGTTTTCATAACAACCGAAATGAAACGCATATCACCTTTTTGTACCGTTCCAGTAAACGCAAATCCTGCCAAATCAGTTGAACCTGTTTTTAAACCGTCTACACCTGGATATGCGAGATCAAGTCCGTCAAGCATCCAATTCCAGTTCAACATTTCTAAAGGGTCGTCCAATCCTTTTGTAAAATTTTTAACAGGAATACTCGCCGTCTCTAACACGTTTGGATGATCATGCAGAAGACGATAAGCGAGAAGGGCAGTTGAACGAGCGGACATCATGTTTTCTTCAGTTTCACTACCTGCCGGATGTTGTCCGAATAAATCTTTATTATTTAAGCCTGTCGTATTAACAAACGTAACGTCACCTAAGCCTAATTCTTCGGCTTTATCATTCATCATCTGTACAAAGTTAGCTTCCGAACCACCGACAAGTTCTGCTAACGCAATCGTTGCACCATTGGCTGAATAAATCGCCATCGATTCGTAAAGTTCCTTAACTGTATATTTCACATCTTCTAGCAAAGGAATATTCGACAAACTGTAATTTTGTGATACCTGTTGTGCATAATCACTAATTGGCACTTCATCGTCCCATTCGATCTCTTCGTTTTTAATCGCTTCTAACACGAGGTATTCTGTCATCATTTTCGTCATACTTGCGATCGCGAGTTTTTCATCCGCATTTTGCTCGTACAAAATTTTCCCTGAATCGGCATCAATTAAAATCGCAGCTTCAGCTTGAATATCGACACTTTCTTGTGCTTGAACATCGGAAGAAAAAGCAAATATATGTATAAAACAAATCGCTAAAACGAATGAAATAATTCGTCGAATATTTCTCATTCCTAGTACCTCCCTTGAGAATAACACATTTGCTATTTTAACATAATATAAAATAAAAAAATAGATAGAGGCGATGCCTCTATCATATGAAATGAACAGACTTAATCAAGAAAGTAGTTTGGAGCTTCTTTCGTGATTTGTACATCGTGTGGATGGCTTTCTTTTAACCCTGCATTTGTAATTTTTGTGAATTTACTTTTTTCACGCAATGCTTCAATCGAGTCTGTACCGCAATACCCCATGCCTGCACGCAATCCACCAATAAGTTGAAGAATTGTATCTGCAAGCGGTCCTTTAAACGGGACACGTCCTTCAATTCCTTCAGGAACAAGCTTTTTATTATTTTCCTGGAAATACCGATCACTGCTTCCTCTTTCCATTGAAGCAACTGACCCCATGCCTCGATATACTTTAAACTGTCTGCCTTGAAAAATTTCCCGTTCACCAGGGCTCTCTTCCGTTCCGGCAAGCAAGCTTCCGAGCATAACTGCATGAGAACCAGCCGCAATGGCTTTCACGATATCACCAGAGTATTTAATCCCACCATCAGCAATGATCGCAACTCCATGTTTTTTCGCTTCCGTGGTACAGTCATAAACAGCAGTAATTTGCGGAACACCGACCCCTGCTATAACACGTGTCGTACAAATTGAACCAGGACCGATTCCAACTTTTACGATTGTTGCTCCAGCTTCGATTAAATCGCGTGTCGCTTCTGCTGTTGCAACGTTACCTGCAATAATATCGAGTTCTGGATACCTTTCGCGAATGTCACGAACAGTATGAAGCACACCTTCAGAATGTCCGTGAGCCGTATCAACAACGATAACATCTACGCCTACTTCAACGAGCTTTTCGACACGCTGGAACGTATCTTTTGTAACACCGACAGCCGCACCTACAAGTAATCTTCCTTGTGAATCTTTTGCAGAGTTTGGATATTGAATCACTTTTTCAATATCTTTGATCGTAATTAAACCTTTTAAAATTCCGTTTGTATCAACGAGAGGAAGCTTTTCAATTTTATGTTTCTGTAAAATTTTTTCCGCTTCTTTTAGTGTCGTTCCGACAGGAGCAGTTACGAGATTTTCTTTCGTCATCACTTCGTTAATTACGATCGAATAATCTTCAACAAAACGTAGATCTCGATTCGTTAAAATCCCGACGAGCTTGCGATTTTCATCAACAATGGGCACTCCAGAAATACGATACTTACTCATCAAATGTTCGGCATCAAACACTTGGTGCTCAGGTGTTAAATAAAATGGATCTGTAATGACACCACTCTCCGAACGCTTCACGCGATCAACCATTTCAGCTTGTTCATCAATTGACATATTTTTATGAATAATCCCAAGTCCACCTTGACGTGCAATCGCAATCGCCATATCCGTTTCCGTTACCGTATCCATTCCCGCACTAATAATTGGAATATTCAACGTAATCTTTTCACTTAATCTAGTTTTTACGGAGACATCACGAGGCAATATCGACGACTTTTGAGGAATTAATAGCACATCATCAAACGTTAAGCTTTCTTTCGCAAACTTGTCCTCCCACACAGATTAGCATCTCCTTTTTATTCAGCCTAAAGATTAATTAGTAGCTTATCAATTGGGCAAAATACTGTCAAGACAGCAAAAATTTGTTAGAGAATTCAAATGATTTTGAGGTGTTTTCATGCAAGTTGAACGTGAAGTTTGGACATTTTTAAATTCCTTTCAATCGACTTCTATCGTACATTCTTTTTTAAGAGATCACTATACACGGCGCGAAATTCCAAATGCAGATTTAAAAAGCTATGACAACTGTTATACGTTTATTTATTACATCGAGCACGGAAAAAAATATTATAGACTTGCTAAACAAGCTCCTGATGAACTTAAGCCTGTTTTACTTTTCTACGGAATGGTCCAGCTTATTAAAGCATGTCTATTAACCGTTGATCCACAATATCCGGCGACGACATCTGTACTCGCTCACGGCGTATCAACCCGAAAACGAAAAAAACGAGATTATTCTTTTTTGCAAGATGAAGTAAAAATTCAAAAGGATGGACTTCTGCGTCACTTTGCTGCGCATTTATTTCAAGATGACTTAACGAATGATCGATTCAATATGGAATCTCTTTTTGCAAAAATACCTGAGATGAATCCGATTTTTCAGATGAGTGGTAAACAACCGCCAAGTGTGCGGGTAGAACGAAAATCCGACGGTACGTTCCACATTCCAGTATCGATTTTGGATGACTTACATATGACAAAGCGTAGGTTTCAAGAGTTTTTCATAACAAACAGTCCACTTCCCGTTTTGTTTCAGCAAAAAGATGAGAAAAACATCGTACTTAAAACAAATATAGACCACCCGCTGCATTGTGCACCGTTTCTTTTTCACGCGTCTGACGGCTATTATATTCCGACGAAACGTGAATCGTTTAAACCGATGCAAGAGATTATCATGCATTATTTATTGCTTTACAATTTAAGCATGATTTGTCGCTATGAAACAGAATGGTGGAATGACCTTTTTCATTCATTTTCAAGTAACGATCTTCCGTTTATCCGCCGCTTTTTGCTCATTAGTGAAACGAAAACCCCGTATATACTCGCGCTTTATTTAAAAAAACGAAGCTAAAGCAAGCTTCGTTTTTTGTCATTGTTCATCATGATTATGATGCTCTTCTTCATCAAGAACGTCATCATTTTCATCTTCATCATTCACTTGTGCAACCGTACCGACTTTTTCACCTTCATCCAAGCGGATGAGCGTTACCCCTTGCGTATTTCTTCCCATTTGGGAAATACCGCTAACGGATGTACGTATTAAAATCCCGCTTTCCGTAATAATCATCAAGTCATCTTCTTCTGAAACTGTTTTTAACGATACAACATCGCCATTGCGTTCGGTAATATTAACTGTTTTAATTCCTGAACCACCGCGAGCTTGTACACGATATTCATTTGCTTGTGTTCGTTTTCCAAATCCATTTTCCGTTACGACTAAGACGTCTTGATCGTCTTCTAAAATCCCTGCTCCAACGACTTTATCGTCTTTTTGAAGGCGAATTCCTCTCACTCCCGTAGCTGTTCTTCCCATTGAACGAACGTCTTGTTCATGAAATCGGATCGCCATCCCTTTTCTCGTTCCAATGATGACGTCCTTTCTTCCATCGGTTAATCGCACCGAAATAAGTTCATCATCTTCGCGGAAATTAATCGCGATTAACCCGCCGCGACGAATGTTTGCAAATGCTGAAAGATCGGTTCGTTTCGTAATTCCATGCTTCGTTACGAAGAGCAAATACCAGCCTTCTGTAAATTCATGGATCGGAATGACAGCTGTGATCATTTCATCTTTTTCAATTTGGAGTAAGTTAATGATCGGTATTCCTTTCGCTGTTCGGCCATAATCAGGAATTTCATACCCTTTAAGACGGTATACTTTTCCTTTGTTTGTAAAAAATAAAACGGTATCGTGCGTTGATGTTGTAAATAAATGCTCAACGAAGTCACCTTCGTTCGTTCCCATTCCTTGTACGCCGCGACCGCCTCTGCGCTGGCTCCGATACGTGTCAATTGGAAGACGCTTAATATAGCCGTTATGGGTTAACGTAATAATAATATTTTCTTTCGGAATTAAATCTTCGTCTTCGATTAAATTGAATCCTGCTTCAATCGAAGTCCGACGCTCATCAGCAAATTTTTCTTTCACTTCTGTTAACTCTTCGCGAATAATGTCAAGCACTTTTTCTTCATCAGCTAAAATTGCTTTTAATTCAGCGATAAGTTTTACTAACTCTTGATATTCATTTTCGATTTTGTCACGTTCTAAGCCAGTGAGTCGTTGCAAACGCATATCGAGAATGGCTTGGGCTTGTTCATGACTTAATGAAAATTGTGTCATCAAGCCTTCACGAGCAATATCAGTCGTTTCCGATGCACGAATGAGTGCGATGACTTCGTCTAGATGATCAAGTGCAATTCGCAATCCTTCAAGTATATGAGCTCTCGCTTCGGCACGATTTAATTCAAATTGAGTACGTCTACGAATAACAACTTTTTGATGTTCTAAATAATGTTGCAAACATTCTTTTAACGAAAGAATTTTCGGACGCCCATCGACGAGGGCCAACATATTGATTCCAAAACTCGTTTGCATAGCAGTGAGTTTATAAAGATTGTTTAAGACGACATTTGCATTTGCATCACGGCGAATTTCAATGACAATTCTCATGCCGTTTCGATCTGATTCATCAGCTAAATGTGTAATTCCATCAATCCGTTTATCACGTACTAAATCTGCAATTTTTTCAATCAGTTTTGCTTTGTTAACTTGAAAAGGCAATTCGCTAACAATAATTGTTTTTGTGCCGTTGTCATTTTCAATAATTTCGGCTTCCGCTTGGATGATAATTGAACCTCTACCTGTTTCATATGCTTTACGAATGCCTTCTCTTCCGAGAATTTTACCCGCCGTTGGAAAATCAGGACCAGGAATAATTTCCATTAATTCCGGCAAACTAATGTGAGGATTGTGGCTTACTGCTAACACTCCGTCAATCACTTCACCTAGATGGTGCGGTGGAATGTTCGTTGCCATTCCAACTGCAATTCCAGCTGCACCATTGACGAGCAAATTCGGAAATCTTGCCGGCAATACGACAGGTTCTTTCTCAGCACCATCGTAATTATCTTGAAAATCGATCGTATCTTTGTTAATGTCACGAACAAGTTCCATCGCAATTTTTGACATTCTCGCTTCTGTATACCGCATCGCTGCGGCAGGATCACCGTCAACAGATCCAAAGTTTCCATGTCCATCAACAAGCATATAACGATAGTTAAAATCTTGTGCCATACGAACCATCGCTTCATAAACAGCAGCGTCACCATGTGGATGGTACTTCCCAATTACATCTCCAACAATTCTTGCTGATTTTTTGTATGGCTTATCAGCTGTCATTCCAAGCTCATTCATCGCGTGTAAAATTCGACGGTGGACAGGTTTTAATCCGTCACGAACATCTGGTAGCGCTCGGCTAACAATTACACTCATAGCGTAATCTAAAAATGACGTTCGCATTTCCTCGCTTATATTAATTTCTTCAACTCTTTGGTTTTCAATCTCAGACATGCTTTTACCCTCCGTCTCTACTCCGAGGACAAGATTCTACTGCCAAAATTCTTTACTCAACGTTCAAAAAGTTTGGAGACATCACAGTGAAAATTTGTAAAAATTCTTACCTTTGTCTCTTGTTGACTTTACATTTAAATATCTAAATTTTTAACGTATTGAGCATTTTCTTGAATAAATTCTCGTCTTGGCTCGACTTTATCTCCCATTAAAATATTAAACACTTCATCGGCTTCAATTGCATCCTCAAGATTTACTTGCAACGTCGTTCTCGTTTCGGGATCCATCGTTGTCTCCCAAAGTTGATCAGGATTCATTTCCCCTAAACCTTTATAACGTTGGATATCAGGTTTCGGTTTTTCCCCAAGTTCTTGTAATATGTCATCACGCTCACGATCACTATACGCATAGTGTACCTTTTTCCCTTGTTTAATTTGATAAAGAGGGGGTTGCGCGATATAAATATAGCCTTTTTCAAGTAATGGCCGCATATATCTGTAGAAAAAAGTTAATAATAGCGTCCGAATATGGGCACCATCAACGTCTGCATCCGTCATAATAAAAACTTTATGGTATCTCGCTTTTTCAATATCAAATTCTTCGCCAATCCCTGTTCCGATTGCGGTAATAATCGTACGAATTTCATTATTTGATAAAATTTTATCAAGTCTAGCCTTTTCGACATTTAAAATTTTTCCTCTTAATGGCAAAATTGCTTGAAAATGTCGATCTCTGCCTGTTTTTGCCGAACCGCCTGCCGAGTCTCCTTCTACAATAAAAAGTTCAGATATCGATGCATCACGTGAAGAACAATCTGCTAATTTTCCTGGTAATGAACTAACTTCCAATGCATTTTTTCTTCTTGTCAGTTCACGAGCTTTTTTTGCGGCTAACCTTGCTCTTGAAGCCATCATTCCTTTTTCAACAATTCGTCGTGCGACAGATGGGTTTTCGAGTAAATATGTTGAAAATTCATCGCTAAACAGTGAATCAGTTATAGTTCTCGCATCTGCATTTCCGAGCTTTGTTTTCGTCTGTCCTTCGAATTGTGGGTCAGGGTGTTTAATGGAAATAATTGCCGTTATTCCTTCACGTACGTCATCACCTAAAAGGTTTGCATCATTTTCTTTAAATAGACCGCTTTTCCGTGCATAATCGTTAATAACTCGTGTTAATGCTGTTCGAAATCCGACTTCATGAGTTCCGCCTTCATGTGTTTTAATGTTGTTAGCAAACGAATAAATATTACTCATAAATCCATCGTTGTATTGGAGAGCAATTTCCAAGGAAATACCGTTACGCTCTCCTTCAATAAAAATCGGTTCATCATGAAGTACTTCACGCGAACGATTGAGATGTTGTACGTACGATTTAATGCCACCTTCATAATAAAATTCTAACTCGTTTCCATTTCCACGCTTATCCACAGCTACGATCGTAAGTCCTCTATTTAAATAGGCAAGTTCGCGCAACCGTGTTTTTAAAATTTCAAAATCAAATTCCGTCGTTTCTGTAAAAATTTCTGGATCGGGAACAAATCGAATTTTTGTACCAGTATGTTCTGTATCTCCAATAATTTTAAGCTCGCCATTTGGTATACCACGGCTAAAAGTTTGAGAATAAATGTGTCCATCACGATTGATTGTTACTTCTAGTTCGGTTGATAATGCATTAACAACCGCTGCTCCGACCCCGTGAAGCCCGCCCGATACTTTGTAACCACCGCCACCAAATTTTCCGCCTGCGTGAAGATTTGTTAAAATGACTTCAACGGCTGGACGTCCCATTTTTTCGTGCGTTCCGACGGGAATACCACGTCCATTATCTTCAACAACAATGCTGTTATCTTCTTCAACAGCAACGATAATTTTATCACAATAGCCTGCCAATGCTTCATCAATACTGTTATCGACAATTTCCCAAACGAGGTGATGAAGCCCTCTGGAACTCGTTGAACCAATATACATACCGGGGCGTTTTCTAACTGCTTCTAATCCTTCTAATACTTGAATTTGATGTTCATCATATGTTTGTTCCATTCGTTGCTCAGATGACATTTTTTTACCACCTACATTTCCAAGTTTCATTCATTGATTTCATCTAGCTTTAGTAAATACGTTTCTGTTTCATCTAACGCACGTCGTTTTAAAGTTAGTGATGATAATGGTGACAAGTATAGCATCTTCGTTGTGACAACGAGCGATTTCGTATCATTATCACTAATATCGACTAGTTTATCTTCTTCTTTAAAATGTTCGATATATTCATATATTTCATCAGAAGATTGCCATTCAAGTATTGCGACAACGTCGCTAGATCGAATAACAACATCTTCACCTAAGTGAATGTACAATGAGTTCCACCTCATTCCAGTTTCATAATTTCACCTTTGGAAACGTGATAACGTGTCGCTTTTTGTAATGTTTCATGATGAATACCATCTACACTTGTCGTCGTTACGAATGTTTGAACTTTTCCTTGAATTGTATTTAATAAATGTGATTGACGATGTTCATCGAGTTCAGATAACACGTCATCAAGAAGGAGGATAGGGTATTCCCCAACTTCTTCTTTAATCAATTCAATTTCCGCAAGTTTAACTGCTAATGCAGTTGTACGCTGTTGACCTTGTGAACCGAACGTTTGCACATCTTTTCCGTTTACGAAAAATAAAACATCGTCTCGGTGAGGTCCTGCTAATGTCATCCCGCGATCGATCTCTCTATCTTTTATTTTAGCAAATTTATTTTCATATGCTTCTACTATTTTCGACAATGTTGCTTGTTCTGATACGTCTACAGAGGGGAGGTAATTTAATTGAAGTTCTTCTTCTCCATGACTAATATTGTGGTGAATCGTTTCTGCCCAATTTTGAAGCTTCGTAAGAAAAGAGAGTCGGCGTTTTACGACTTTTGCGGCTAAGTCTGTTAAACTTTCAGTTAAAATGTCGAGCATGATGAGCTGTTCTTGATTTCTCATTCGCTGTAAATCTTTTAATAGTGCATTCCGTTGTTGCAATATTTTTTGGTATTGGCTTAAATCGTGAATGTAGACGGGCTGGATTTGTCCGATTTCCATATCGAGAAATCGCCGTCTAATGCTTGGATTTCCTTTCACAATATTTAAATCTTCGGGTGCAAACATGACGATATTAAGTGCACCGATATAATTACTTAATTTTCTTTGTTCGAGAGAGTTAAGTTTAGCTTTTTTTCCAAACTCAGAAATTGTAATCTCCAATGTGATGATTCCACTGTTTTTTTCTACTGTTCCTTCTATTCTAGCATATTTCTCATCCCAACGAATGAGCTCCTTATCTTTTTGAGTCCGGTGTCCTTTCGTCATTGCTAATGTATGAATGGCTTCCATCATGTTCGTTTTTCCTTGGGCATTTTCTCCAATGAGCAAGTTAACGTTCGGATCAAAAGCAACGTCAGCATATTTATAATTTCGATAATTCAGTAATGATATGGATTGTAAATGCAACGTTGGTCCTCCAATCAAGATGTCACTATAAATTCACCGTAACCATCAATTGAAATTTGATCGCCAACGTATAATTTTCGTCCTCTACGCACTTCTTCTTCATCGTTAACGATGACTGTATGTTCTTGTAAAAACCATTTTGCCATTCCACCAGACTGAATAACATCAGTCTGTTTTAATAGCTGGCCAAGCGTAATATAGTCGGTTTGAATTTGTACGTTTTTTCGCAATATATTCACATCCTTAACTATATATTTTACCATAAATTGAGATTTGCATCAGTAGAGTGGGATTTGAGCTGTTTAGACGTTATAATAAGCTGTTTTCTTAAAAATTTATTGTTTTTGAATAATAAAAGATAAAAATGGCAACTTAAAGCTGCTTAAATGAAAAAAGCTATCGGGCTAAAATCGACCAATAGCTTATTACATATTTTTTTAATATGTTCTTACCGGTAAAATAAGCTGTAACACGGAAGTATCATCGATTGGACGAAGTAAAAATGGGCGCATCGCTCCTGTAAAATCGATAATAATTGTTTGCGAATCAATAGCCCGGAGAGCATCAATCATATATTTTGCGCTAAATGAGATATGTAATTCTTCTCCTTCGTATGATTCACAATTAATTTGTTCAACAACTTTCCCAACTTCAGGGGAAATCGATGATATTTCAACATTTTTTTCAGTAATGTTCGTTAATTTAACAACATTATTACTGCCTTCTTTCGCAAGTAATGATGCTCGTTCAATCGCATGTAAAAACGATTTTGTATTAACAACCATGCTCGTCGTGCTATCTGTTGGTATTAATTTTGATACGTCAGGATAATTACCATCTAGTAAACGTGAATAGAACAAAACATATTTTGTTTTAAATAAAATAAAATGTTCTGTAACAACAGCTTTAATTAAATCAGAATTATTTTCAATAATTTTTGCTAATTCATTTAAACTTTTTCCTGGAACGACAACATTTGAAAATGATAAGTTATCAGATGCTTTTTCAATCGTAACATGTCGAAGAGCAAGCCGATGGCTATCTGTTGCTACACATTGAAGTTTTTGATTGTCACATGTCCAATTGATCCCTGTTAAAACAGGTCGAGTTTCTGATGTTGAAACAGCAAATACTGTTTGTCTAATAATATTTTTTAATGCTTGAGCTTCAATTTCAAAATATCGTTCACTTTCTAAATTTGGCAATCGTGGATATTCCTCTGGATCAAGACCGTTTAAACTAAATTCAGAGTGCCCTGATTTAATTTTTGTTAAGAATTCTTCTGTTACAGTAATCTCAACTGTGCTTGAAGGAAGTTTTCGGATAATTTCAGAGAAAAATCGTGCTTGTAAAACAATACTTCCTGTTTTTTGAATTGTTATATATTCAACATCATCATCTTCCTTTGGTATAAATCGTTCAATTGAAATATCAGAATCACTACCAGTTAAGTATACACCTTCATTTTTAGTTTCAATTTTTATCCCTGATAATATCGGAATTACTGTTTGTGTCGAAATGGCTTTTAAAACATCTTGAACAGCATTCATTAATTGTTGCCGATCGATTATGAGTTGCATGAAAGCCCTCCTTGAAAACTTTTAAAGAAATAGATTTATTAATTTATTTTAAAATATAGTAGTAATAGTAGTAGAGACTGTGAATATGTGGAAAACAATAAATTTGTGAATTGTAGTAGCGAAACCCATGTGTGTAAACTGTGAATATGTGAAGTAGTTTATTCGTAAGTTATTCGCATTTATCCACATGTGGATCATTACAGATTAGCTTTGATTTGTGCAATAATTTCTTCAATATTTTGTTTTAAATGTGAATCAGTGCTGACTAATTTTGAGATTTTATCATGAGCATGGATCACTGTCGTATGATCTCTTCCACCAAATTCTTCTCCAATTTTCGGTAAGGATAAATCTGTTAATTCACGTGATAAATACATCGCAATTTGGCGAGGAAATGCAATTGATTTTGTTCGTTTCTTTGCAGCGAAATCTTCCATCTTAATGTTATATTTTTCACTAACAACTTGTTGAATCGCTTGGATTGTAATCACTTTTGGACGAGAAGATGGAATGATATCTTTTAAAGCTTCAGCTGCGAGCTCTGCATTCATATCTTGATTAACTAATGATGAATAAGCAACAACGCGAATGAGTGCACCTTCAAGTTCACGAATGTTTGTATCGATTTGATTCGCAATATAGATCATGACTTCGTTTGGGATATCAAGCCGTTCAGCTTTTGCTTTTTTTCTTAAAATTGCAATTCGTGTTTCTAAGTCAGGAGGGGTAATATCTGTGATTAATCCCCACTCAAATCGTGATCGTAATCGGTCTTCTAATGTCGGAATTTCTTTCGGTGGACGATCACTTGAAATAACAATTTGCTTAGAATTCTCGTGTAGTGTGTTAAATGTATGGAAAAATTCCTCTTGTGTTTGTTCTTTTCCGGCAAGGAATTGAATATCATCAATTAATAGGATGTCTACATTTCGATATTTGTTCCGAAAATCGACAGCTTCGTTGTCGCGAATTGAATTAATAAATTCATTCATGAATTTTTCTGATGAAAGATAGACGACGTTTGCGCTTGGATTATGTTCTAATACGTAATGACCGATCGCTTGCATGAGATGTGTTTTTCCGAGTCCAACCCCACCGTAGATAAATAAAGGGTTATATGCTTTTGCTGGAGCTTCAGCAACTGCTAATGAGGCAGCATGAGCAAATCGGTTACCATTTCCAATAACGAATGTGTCAAATGTATATTTTTGGTTTAACGCTGTTTTTGGTACTTCCTCATCAGAATCAACAAGTTTTGGCATTTTTTTTGGTTTTTCATTCATTTCAATTTCAGTATTTTCATGTTGAGGAGTGATAAAGCGAATTTGTAATAGACTTCCAGTAATATCATGAATAATTTCTGAAATAAGTGCAGAATATCGATTTTCAAGCCAATCACGTGCAAATATATTTGGCGCAACGACAGTTAAAAGATCATCCTCAAGTGAATGAGCTTGGGTAGATTTTAACCATGTTTCAAAGCTTGGTTTACTAACTTTTTTTTCAATTTCTTTTAATGTTTTACTCCATAAGTCTGAAATACTTTCCACAAATTTGTCCCCCTTTCGTTTTAAATGTAAAGTAAAGAAATAGAATAGCCAGGAGGATTGGTACATCCATTTTTAACCTGGCTATATCGATTTGTATTTATATGTAATGTCCACGTTTTCCGCAAGCTGTGGATAAGAACAATACAGAGCCAAAAATAATTGTCCACAAAGTTATTAACAACCTGTGCATAATTTAATTTGTGAATAGACTTATCCATAGAGTGAAGTATTACTAGAATATCAAATCTAGAGTTGACTTGCAATGGAAGTTTTGTACTTATCCACAAGATTAATAGGATGTTCATATTGTTTTCAACAACATTCGACATTGTGAATATTTTGTCGATAATTCGTTGAATAACTCCAATATGAATAAAAAAAGTTTTCCACAGCTCTTAAAATCAAATTTAATAATGGAAAATAATCGAATCTTCTTGACATGATGGCTCATTTCTTCTTATAATTAGCAAGACTGTCCATGATGTTGAACATTATTGTTTAATAATGCGTGTTCAAAAAGGAGGACAACGAGAGGTAAAGTCGACTAAATACACAACGGTCTGCGACTGCAATTACTCGTCGTAAAATTGCAAAGGAGCATATGTTGTAATGTTGACACTAGCACTTTATGTGCGTCGAAGATCAAGGAAGCGTTGCTCTGATTTACGGCCCTGTACAGAATGTATTGACTTCTATGTTGTGCATTAGACGTGCACGTTTTTCAGTACGTGAGCAGTATAAGAGCAAGCTGAAGAAAGTGATTCACAGCTTTAACCTTCCCAGACTTTTTGAACAACCTCTACTATAGAAAGAAGGACGACCTCGAGGAGGTGGACGTATTGAAAAAACCAACATTTCAACCAAATAACAGAAAACGTAAAAAAGTGCATGGCTTCCGTGCCCGCATGAGTACAAAAAATGGGCGAAAAGTATTGGCTCGCCGTCGTCGTAAAGGAAGAAAAGTATTGTCAGCATAAGGCCACTGAAAAGTCAGTGGCCTTTTTTCCACTTACCAATTGCAAATTTAAGCAATGCGGAGTGAAAAAATGAAGAAAGCATATCGAATTAAAAAAAATAATGATTTTCAGCTCGTATTTAAAAAAGGAAAATCGACTGCGAATCGCCAATTTGTTATATACATATTAAAAAAACCAAAACAGAAAAATTTTCGTATTGGTTTATCTGTAAGCAAACAAATTGGAAATGCTGTAACTCGCAATCGTGTCAAACGTCTCATTCGTGAAACGTTTAAAGAGTTAAAAGCAGATTTACCGAATGAATATGATTTCGTTGTCATAGCAAGAAAACCAACTGCAACGATGAATTTTTACAATGTAAAAAGTAGTATCGTTCACATTTTAAAGCTTGCAAAATTGTTACCAAAAACGTACGGTCAAGGTAAGCAACGACATAGAGGGGGACGATTATGAAAACCGTTATGCTATCAATCATTCGGTTTTATCAACGGTATATTTCACCTATGTTACCTCCGACGTGCCGTTATCAACCAACTTGTTCTCAATATGGGATGGAAGCGATTCAATATCACGGAATTATAAAAGGCACATGGTTAATGATTAAACGGATTTCACGTTGCCATCCATTCCATCAAGGTGGCTTCGATCCAGTCCCATTAAAAGAAGAAACGAAAATGGATAAGAAGTGATTCGTTTGTTAAGGAGGATTTATGCGTGAGAAAAAAAGTCATCATCGTTTTTGCCTTATTGGCACTTGTCGTCTTAACAGGTTGTACAGATTTGAGTGATATTAATGAAGAGAGTACAGGAATTTGGAATGAATGGTTCGTTTTTCCACTATCTCAACTATTAATTTGGATGGCTGATTTTTTTAGTGGAAGCTTTGGACTAGCCATTATTATCGTTACGATTATTATTCGACTCGTGTTATTGCCACTTATGATTCAGCAAACGAAAAGTTCAAGAGCGATGCAAGCCATTCAACCTGAAATCGAAGAATTAAGAAAAAAATATAGTTCAAAAGATCAGAAAACGCAGCAAAAACTTCAACAAGAAACGATGGAACTTTTCCAAAAGCATGGGGTCAATCCGCTTGCTGGATGTTTGCCGATTTTAGTGCAAATGCCAATTTTAGTTGCATTTTATCATGCGATTATGCGAACAGCTGAAATTAAAGAACATACTTTTTTATGGTTTAGTCTCGGGTCGCCAGACTATATTCTTGCATTGTTAGCAGGGATTACGACGTTTACACAACAAAAAATTATGATGGGTCAAGCGCCACCGAACCCGCAAATGAAAGTAATGCTTTACATTATGCCGATTATGATTGTGATTTTTGCGATTAATTTCCCAGCTGCTTTATCGTTATATTGGGTAATGGGTAACTTATTTATGATCGTACAAACACTCATTATGTATAGGCCACATGTTCAGACTGAGAGTAAAACAACGGGAGGGGCGAAAAAGTGAAAAAAATAACGGTCACAGGGAGAACGGTTGAAGAAGCGATTGAACAAGCGTTAACCCAGTTAAATGTAACCATTGACCGTGTAGAAGTGACAGTAATTGAAGAAGCGAAGAAAGGTTTTTTAGGACTAGGTGGCAAACCAGCTGTCGTTGAAGTGAAGGAACTTTATGATCCGATTGAAGAAGCAAAAGCTTATTTACATACTGTCATCACAAAGATGGGAATCTCTGTTACCATTCAGCAAAAACAAGAAGAAGATGGCATTGTATTTGAATTAATGAGTGATAAAGTTGCAATTTTAATCGGGAAACGCGGTCAAACGTTAAATGCACTTGAATATTTAACTAATCTAGTATTAAATCGGAAATCTAAATCGTATAAACGTATTTTCCTCGATGCAGAAAACTATCGTGAACGTCGCAAACAAACGTTAATTGCACTTGCCGAACGTCAAGCGGATAGGGCCATTCGGTTAAATCGCAACATATCATTAGAACCGATGCCTGCGAAAGAACGCAAAATCATTCATACAGCGTTACAAGATAGAGAAGGGATAACGACAAATTCTAAAGGGGAAGGCAGCTACCGTCATATCGTCATTTCTCCGGTTTCTTCTCAATAAAATTATCGTTATTTCTAAAGCTCCTAGAAAGCTCACATTGCTTTTTTAGGAGTTTTTTATATGCTGTTATATTTGGCAATGTCTCGTTTATTTTTAATATCATTTAATTAAAAATGATTCAAACTGTAAATAAACAGTTGTATAATTTGCTTTTTTTTGTAAAAATCGGGTAAACTGAGTAAGATTAAAAGGGGAAGTTATCAACAGTGGATAACTATTCACTAGTACTGATTATGCACGTATCCACTATCATTAGATATTTCACATAACGATTATCAATAAAAAAGAGGTGAAAACTGCAATGGACCATAGTACGATTGCAGCGATCTCCACACCGATGGGAGAAGGTGCAATTGCCATTGTTCGTTTAAGTGGTAACGAAGCGATTGAAATCGCTGATCGTATCTATCGAGGACTTCATTTGCTAAAAAGCGTTGATTCTCACACGATCCATTACGGTCATCTCGTCGATTCAAATACAGGTGAAGTGATTGAAGAAGTGATGGTTTCCGTTATGAAAGCACCGCGTACATTTACACGTGAAGATGTCGTTGAAATTAATTGCCACGGAGGCCTTGTTTCAGTGAATCGTGTGTTACAACTTGTATTAACGAACGGAGCGCGACTAGCCGAACCCGGTGAATTTACAAAACGCGCTTTTTTAAATGGTCGCATCGATTTATCACAAGCAGAAGCGGTTATTGATTTAATTCGTTCGAAAACAGACCGTGCAATGACCGTTGCTTTAAACCAAATGGAAGGCCGATTATCAAAACTCATTCGTTCATTGAGGCAAACGTTAATTGAAACGGTTGCACACGTTGAAGTGAATATTGATTATCCGGAATATGATGCAGAAGAGATGACTCAACAATTGTTGCTAGAAAAAACAAACGAAGTGAAGATTGAAATTGAAAAACTAATTACGACATCTAAGCAAGGAAAAATATTACGTGAAGGACTAGCAACCGCGATTGTCGGGAGACCTAATGTTGGAAAATCATCGTTATTAAATAGTTTCGTTCAAGAAAATAAAGCAATAGTTACTAACATACCTGGAACGACTCGCGACGTCCTTGAAGAATATGTAAACGTTCGTGGCGTACCTTTAAAATTAATTGATACAGCAGGGATTCGCGATACAGAAGATGTTGTTGAAAAAATCGGGGTTGAAAGGTCACGACAAATATTAAATGAAGCAGACTTAATTTTACTCGTGTTAAACAATGCCGAACCGCTAAGCGAAGAAGATGAAGCATTAATTCAAGCGACAAAACAACATAAAACGATAATTATTGTGAATAAAACCGATCTGCCGCAAAAAATAAACCTTGAAAGAGTGAACGATCTCGCTGGAGAGACTCCGATTATATCAACATCGTTAGTAAACGAAGAAGGCGTTTATCGCCTTGAAGAATCGATTGCGAACTTGTTTTTTACAAGCGGAATTGAAACGCAAGATATGACGTACGTTTCAAACTCGCGACACATTGCTTTGTTGAAACAAGCAAAACATGCTATTGAAGATGCAATTTCTGCATTAGAAGAAGGCATGCCGATTGATATGGCGCAAATCGATATTACGAGAACGTGGGAGTTGCTCGGTGAAATTATCGGTGACACTGTGTCAGAAAGCTTAATTGATCAACTTTTTTCACAGTTTTGTTTAGGAAAATAAATGTACACAAGTGTCTTAGAACCGGATATAAATATAAATCTATGTTTGTAGAAACGTTAGTTTTATCTCACCCTGTATGTATTAAGAAGAGTAATTGACATTTAAGGAGTGAATGAAATGGGATACAACGCAGGTCATTACGATGTCATCGTTGTCGGTGCAGGCCATGCAGGCTGTGAAGCAGCACTTGCAGCCGCACGGATGGGAGCAAAAACGTTATGTTTAACGCTAAACCTCGATACGATCGCATATATGCCGTGCAATCCTTCTGTAGGCGGACCAGCGAAAGGAGTCGTCGTCCGTGAAATCGATGCGCTCGGCGGTGAAATTGCAAAAAACGTTGATAAAACGCATATTCAAATGCGTCTTTTAAATACGAGAAAAGGTCCTGCTGTACGGGCACTGCGTGCACAAGCAGATAAAGTAATGTACCAAATGGAAATGAAAAAAACACTTGAAAATACGGAAAACTTAACGTTACGTCAAGCGATGGTTGAACGGCTTATTGTGGAAGAAGGAATTTGTAAAGGAGTTGTAACGAAAACAGAAGCGGAATATTATGCTGATGCTGTTGTCATTACGACAGGTACGTATTTGCGCGGAAAAATTATTATTGGGGAACTTGAATATGAGAGTGGACCAAACAATATGCAGCCTTCCGTTAATTTATCATATGCTCTACAAGATCTTGGTTTTGAAATAGTTCGTTTTAAAACGGGAACTCCCCCACGTGTCAACCGCAATACGATTGACTATTCCGTCACGGAAATTCAGCCAGGAGACGAAGAACCGCGTGCTTTTTCGTATGAAACGACAGAGTTTAATACGAATCAATTGCCATGTTGGTTAACGTATACGAGCCCAGAAACACACGAAATTATCCAAGAGAATCTTCATCGTTCTCCGATGTATTCTGGTGCGATTGAAGGGACGGGAGCGCGTTATTGCCCTTCGATTGAAGATAAAATTGTACGATTTAACGACAAGCCTCGTCATCAAATTTTTCTTGAACCAGAAGGAAGAGAAACAGAAGAAGTGTACGTGCAAGGACTTTCGACGAGTTTGCCAGAAGATGTACAACGCAAACTTATTTGGTCTGTTCCCGGCTTAGAAAAAGCAGAATTTATGCGTGCTGGATATGCGATTGAATATGATGCGATCGTACCAACGCAGCTTTGGCCATCACTAGAAACAAAAAAAGTTGAACGTCTTTTCACAGCAGGGCAGCTTAACGGAACGAGTGGATATGAAGAAGCGGCAGCTCAAGGGATTATTGCTGGAATTAATGCCGTTCGTAAAATTCAAGGAAAAGAACCGTTCGTCCTCGCTCGATCTGATGCTTATATCGGCGTCTTAATCGATGATCTTGTAACAAAAGGGACGAATGAACCGTACCGTTTGTTAACTTCACGTGCGGAATATCGTTTACTGCTTCGTCATGATAATTGTGATTTGCGTCTAACAGAGAAAGGCTACAAATTAGGCTTAATTTCAGAGGAACGTTATGAACGTTTTCAAAAGAAAAAAGAAAAAATTGAAACAGAAATTAAACGGCTTCATTCAGTCGTTGTAAAACCGAATAAAGAAACGAACGATATTTTAGAAGCGAACGGAGTAAAGACGATTACGGACGGTGTAAAAGCATCCGACTTATTAAAACGCCCAGAAGTGACATATGAAATACTCGCAAAAATAGTACCTTCAGAACAATCACTTGGCGAAGAAGTAGAAGAACAAGTGGAAATTCAAATTAAATATAAAGGTTATATTGACAAGCAACTGCAACAAGTTGAAAAAATGAAAAAAATGGAAAACAAAAAAATTCCAGACGATATCGATTATTTTGCGATTCCTGGAATTGCGACCGAAGCGAAGCAAAAGCTTGATGAAGTTCGTCCACTATCTGTCGGTCAAGCGTCGCGAATTTCCGGAGTTAACCCGTCAGATATTTCAATTTTGCTCGTCTATATTGAGCAAGGTAAAATTGCGAAAGTAGTAAAGTGAGTAGAAAACGATGAATGAACAACAATTTCAACGACATGTAGAAAAAATTGGATTGAAGATAACGACTAAACATTTAGAACAGTTTTCCATATACTATGCAACATTAATAGAATGGAATAAAAAAATGAATTTAACTGGTATAACGGAAAAAGAAGAAGTGTACGAAAAACATTTTTATGATTCGCTTAGCGCATCGCTTGCGATTCATTTTCAAGACGTTAAGCGAATTTGTGATATCGGGGCTGGAGCAGGGTTTCCAAGTATTCCGCTCGCCATTTGTTTTCCGCATTTGCACATAACGATTGTCGATTCACTAAAAAAACGAATTACTTTTTTAGAACATCTCATATCGAAATTAAAACTTGACCATGTTGAACTTTTTCATGACCGTGCTGAAACATTTGGCCGCAAGCGAGAGATGCGTGAATCATTTGATGTTGTGACAGCGAGAGCAGTTGCGAAATTGTCTGTATTAAGCGAACTCTGTTTGCCGTTAGTGAAGAAAAATGGTATATTTCTCGTCATGAAAGGTCCAAAAGTTAGCAAAGAAATTGCTGAAGCTGAACGCGCACTTTCGATACTCGGAGGGATTGTTACGAAAAGAGTTGAAACCGAATTACCAATCGAAAAAAGCGAGCGAAATATACTCGTCATTGAAAAAACAAAACAAACACCGAAACGCTATCCTCGCAAGCCCGGTATGCCAAATAAAGAGCCATTATAACGAAATGTTCCACGTGGAACATTTCGTTATTTTCACGAAGACGGCAAGAAGGACTAGCAGGAAAAAAGCAAGTGTGAGAGAATAAACTAAGTAGGATATTGCTGTCTCGAAGGGGGTGGAAGTTTTGAAATCTTCCATATCTCGTTTTTTTGGTTTGGGAGAAAAAACTTCTGAAGAAGAGATAAATAGAGATGAAGTGTTACAATTGCCTATGGATGCTATTGTTCCAAACCAATTTCAACCGCGAACGGTTTTTGACGATGATAAGATTGAGGAACTCGCACAAACGTTAAAAACCCATGGGATGATTCAACCGATCGTCGTTCGAAAAGCAGGAGAAGGCTACGAAATTATTGCTGGTGAACGTCGTTTTCGTGCTGTTAAAAAACTAGGATGGGAAACGATTCCTGCAATTATTCGTGAATTCAATGATTCTCAAACTGCTTCTGTTGCTCTGATTGAAAACTTACAACGAGAAGAACTGACAGTGATTGAAGAGGCTATCGCTTATGAAAAGTTAATTGAAATTCACGGTTTAACTCAAGAAAGTTTAGCACAGCGGTTAGGAAAAGGGCAATCAACGATCGCAAATAAACTTCGCCTGCTTAAATTGCCAGAACAAGTACAAGAAGCATTATTGAAAAAGAAAATTACGGAAAGACATGGTCGTGCACTTATGAGCTTGAAAGAAGAAGAAAAACAACTTCAACTCTTAAACGAGATTATTGAAAAACAGTTAAATGTAAAACAGACAGAAGAACGAGTAAAAGAAATGACAGCAAGCAAACAAAAAAAGCAAGCTAAACCACGTAAAAAAGCGATAAGTAAAGATATGCGCATTGCGGTTAATACGATTCGTCAGTCGATGAATATGGTGAAAGAAAGTGGTCTTTCAATCGAAATGGAAGAAGAAGATCACGGTGATTACTATCAATTTTTAATTCGAATCCCTAGAAAGAAATAAATTGCATGTATTTAATTTTCATAGATTGTAAGGGATGTATGTATAGAGGTAGGTGACAACGTGGGAAAAACGCTAGCAATCACAAATCAAAAAGGAGGAGTCGGGAAAACGACGACGTCCGTTAACTTAGGTGCTTGCCTTGCGCATCTAGGTAAAAAAGTGTTGCTGATTGACATCGATCCACAAGGCAACGCTACGAGTGGAGTCGGCATCGATAAAGGCGATCTTGATAAAAGTATATATGATGTTCTTGTCGATGATGTTGCAGCAGACACCGTCATTCAGCAAACAAAAGTAGACAACCTTGATTTATTACCTTCAACTATTCAGTTAGCAGGTGCAGAAATTGAACTCGTATCGACAATTTCCCGAGAGATTCGCTTACAACGTGCGCTTGCAAAAATTGAACAACATTATGACTATATAATTATCGACTGTCCGCCTTCATTAGGACTTTTAACGTTGAACGCACTTACAGCCTCTGATTCCGTTTTAATTCCAGTACAATGTGAGTACTATGCACTTGAAGGATTAAGTCAATTACTCAATACTGTTCGATTAGTTCAAAAACATTTAAATAAAAATTTAATGATCGATGGCGTTCTTTTAACAATGTTTGATGCTCGAACAAATTTAGGCATCCAAGTCATTGAAGAAGTAAAAAAATATTTTCAAGATAAAGTATACAACACGATCATTCCTCGAAATGTTAGACTAAGTGAAGCACCAAGCCATGGAGAACCGATTATCGCTTACGATTCAAAATCAAAAGGAGCGGAGTTTTATTTAGAACTTGCAAAGGAAGTGGTTGAAAGTGGCTAGGAGGTTAGGAAGAGGCATCGAAGCATTGATTCCTGTCCAAGATAGTGACACGATCGAAGAAGTTTACTTAAATCAATTGCACACAAATCCGTTCCAGCCACGTAAAGTGTTTGCGGAAGAAACAATTCGTGAACTAAGCGAGTCGATAAAAACTCATGGCATCTTGCAACCGTTAATCGTGCGAGATACTATAAATGGTTACGAAATTGTTGCGGGTGAACGGCGTTTTCGCGCAGCAAAAGCGATCAACTTAGAAAAAGTCCCTGTGATTATTAAAAAGCTTACTGATAACGAAATGATGGAACTTGCGTTGATTGAAAATATTCAGCGAGAAGATTTAAATCCTGTTGAAGAAGCGATTGCGTATCAGAAGTTAATGGAAGATCTTAATTATACGCAAGAAGAACTTTCAAAACGAGTCGGGAAAAGTCGTCCACACATCGCAAATCATATTCGCTTGCTCAATTTACCGTCAACTGTACTTGATTATATTGCAGACGGAAAGCTGTCGATGGGGCATGGACGAGCATTACTTGGACTGAAAGCAAAGAACAAACTGACAGAACTAGTCGCGCGAACGATTCGTGAGCAACTTAGTGTACGTGAACTAGAAAAACGCATTCAAACCTTAAATGTTTCACGTGGAACATCGGAGAAAAAACAAAACACGAATATTTATCGTAAACATGAAACTGTTTTAAAACGGAAGTTGAAAACGAATGTCTCGATAAAAAAAGGGAAAACAAAAGGGAAAATTGAGATTGAATTTTTATCTGATGAAGAGCTTGAACGAATTTTACGTCTCCTAAATAATGAATAAAAGCGTTGCAATAAAAACCATCTTAACGGTGGTTTTTATTTTTACGTATAGAAAGGATTGTCGTTCTAGCGATTATTTTATCAAGAAGTTTGGCGAGGGGGATTGAGATGATTTACTTTGACCATGCTGCTAGTTCCTACCCTAAGCCACCGGAAGTTGTGCAAGCCGTATCAGAAGCATTAACGGATTACGGTGCAAATCCAGGCAGGGGAAATTATGCGTTAGCAGAGAAAGCAGCAAATGTTATTAATGAAACGAGACAAGAACTTGCTCATTTTTTTGGTTTATCGAATCCAAATCGGGTCATCTTTTTTCAAAATGCAACGATGGCATTAAATCAAGCGATTTTAGGTTTCCCTTTTCAAAAACGTGATCACGTCATAACGACAACGTTTGAACATAATTCTGTGCGAAGACCACTTGAAGCATGTGTGCTAGAAAAGGGAATTGATGTAACGTATATACGTATTCGAGATGGAGAATTTCATGAAGAGAAATGGTCTGAAGCATTACGTGACAACACGAAACTGATTACTGTGACACACGCATCAAATGTGACAGGTGAATTAATGCCACTTGATGCGATTAGTCAATTTGCAAAACAACATAACATCCCGTTACTCGTCGATGCATCTCAGACTGCTGGTGTGCTCTCTATAAATATGGAAAAAATGGGAATTGATTTATTAGCATTTCCAGGTCATAAAAGTTTGCTTGGTCCACAAGGAATAGGCGTGCTACTTATCGGAGAAGAAGTTGAACTAAACCCACTTGTGTATGGTGGTACAGGCGCTCATTCAGAAAGTCGTAACCAACCGGAAGCATTACCGTATAAATTTGAAAGTGGAACGGTAAACACTCCAGGTATTGCTGGCTTATTAGCTGGATTGCGAGTCGTAAAAGAAAGAACACTTGAAGCGATTCGAAAGCATGAAATTGAATTAGCAAATGAATGTTTTCACCAGTTAAACATGATTGACGGCATTGATGTATACGGAAAAGCTGATGTTGGAGTTGTCGCGTTTTCAATAAAAGGAGTGGACAGTCACGAAATCGCAATGATTTTAGATCAACATTATCAAATAGCTGTTCGTGCAGGTCTTCATTGTGCACCGCTTGCACATGAACAGCTTGAAACGCTTAATACAGGGTTAATTCGAGTAAGTTTTGGTTTTACGAATACGAAAGAAGAAGTGGATACGTTCATCGATGCAATAAAAGAAATTAACCAATATTACTAGATTTCTGTTGTTTTCGTTTGGACAAACCGTATCGATTCACGTCGGTATAACGATAAAAATAAACTATCAGCAATAAAATCTGCCATCGACATGACGAGGTGTAAGCGTGTATTTTGCAAAACGATATGTTGCATGAATCCACTGACGTTTACGATACCAGTAATGTGCATATCGCCAACAGGCGGAAGCTGTTTATTTACACCTGCACCTGGTTTTACAGGTCCGTCGCTTGCAGAAATGATACCGATGCTTGAAAGTTTCCCGAGACAAGCATCAATTCCGATAATGAATGGATCGTGAAACGTTGACTCCACTTTTTTAATCGTGTCTTCTAAATTGAGTGCATGAACAGGTGATTCTAGCGTTCCAAATATATGATTGTTTGGAAATCTTCGTTTTAATTTCATGCCAACGAGTGGACCTAACGAATCCCCTGTTGATCGATCAGTGCCGATACAAATCACAACAACAGGTTGTTTTTTCGTCGGAATAAGGTTGTCTACAAAGGTTGCTAACTTCATAATCCCGCCACGCTCTTCGTGATGGATCCGGAATAGTTTGTCCTTTTTTTGAAAGAGTTTCTGATGAAGATTCATAGGATCCTCTCCTTTGTAATAGTAGTAACAGTATACGGTTGGATACTGACTTCTATACATAGATCATTCGTTTCTGGAGGGGAAAACGATGTGGCGAGCGGGATTCAAGTGGTTATTTTTAATTATCGGGACAACGATCGGAGCTGGCTATGCTTCAGGAAGGGAGTTATGGCAATTTTTTGGTCATGAAAGTGTACTAGCTATCTTTATTTTTATCATTTTATTTATGGTTTCTTGTCACGTCATATTATCCGTTAGTTATAAGTTAAGAACGGTTCACTATTTACCAGTATTAAAAACGCTACTTGGAAAACGAATGACAATCCTTTATGATATGATGATTATTCTTTATTTGTTTACGACGACAGCAGTGATGTATGCAGGGAGTGGTGCAGCATTAGAAGCGTTTCGTATCCCGTATTTTTACGGTATATGTATTAGTGCATTTTTTGTCATTATCCTATTTATTTGGCGTGCGGACGGTGTTGTTAGGATGAATGCGCTTCTCATCCCAGTTTTGATTATCCTTTTGTTGTTTACGTTAACTTATTTTTTATTTTCTCAAGAACAAGTATTTAATATGAATTGGCAACGACAATCGAATTGGAAAGCAGGCTTTATGTTTACTTCATTAAATATTTTGCCACTCGTCGCAGTTTTAGCAGCAATTGGTTCAAAAATAAATCACCGCGGTGAAATTTGGATCGCAAGTGTCGGCAGTGCGTTTCTATTAGGTGGGGTTACGTTTATTTACAATGAATCACTCATTCATGTTGCGGAAGAATTACTTTACATAGAAATTCCACTTTTTGCGATTTTAAAACACTACCCGTCATTTATGGCAGTGATGATGACAGTTTTATTATGGCTAGCAATTTATACGACAGCAGTTTCTGGTTTGCTCGGATTGACGAGTCGGCTCCAAAATAAAATGACATTGCCTTGGTGGCAGTTTGCTTTCATTTTGACGTTGCTTATGCTTCCGATTACTATTGTTGGCTTTTCGAATTTAGTCGCATTTTTGTACCCATTATATGGAATCGCCAACTTATATTTGTTAGCGGCATTACTCTTTCACCCGTTTGCAAAAAAACGTTCGAGCGGATGATGAGATTTTCTCTCATTTCATGGTAAGATAAGACTAGCGATATAGGAGGGATCGTATGTCTGACAAAGCGTTTGGATTACATGATGTCGTTGAAATGAAAAAACCACATCCGTGCGGCGAAAATCGCTGGAAAGTCATTCGGCTCGGTGCAGACATCCGGATTAAATGTATGGGCTGTGATCATAGTGTCTTAATGCCAAGAAGAGAATTTACGAAAAAGCTAAAAAAAGTTCTTGAACGTTATGCAGAAAATGAGTAGTGAGCGCTTGCATGAACGATGTGTGCTCACTATAATGAGAACGGTTATGATTGTACGTCTTTGATTGATGGGAAGGAAGTGGAGAAGTGTCATTAACTACAGGAATTGTCGGTCTTCCGAATGTAGGAAAATCGACATTGTTTAATGCTATTACACAAGCAGGTGCAGAAGCGGCGAACTATCCATTCTGTACAATTGATCCGAATGTTGGAATCGTTGAAGTGCCTGATGATCGTTTACAAAAGTTAACAGAGCTCGTCAAACCGAAAAAAACGGTGCCGACCGCATTTGAGTTTACAGATATCGCAGGAATTGTTAAAGGAGCAAGTAAAGGAGAAGGACTCGGAAACCAGTTTTTATCCCATATTCGTCAAGTTGATGCGATTTCACATGTTGTCCGTTGTTTTGAGGATGACAACGTAACGCACGTAGCTGGAACCGTTGATCCGATCGCAGATATCGAAACGATTAACGTTGAGCTTATTCTTGCGGATATGGAGACAGTCGATCGACGCTATGACCGTGTTCAAAAACTCGCAAAACAGAAAGATAAAGAAGCTTTAATCGAGTTTGAGGCATTGTCGAAAATTAAACAAGCGTTTGAAAATGATAAGCCCGCACGAAGTGTTGCGTTGACAGAAGAAGAAGCAAAAGTCGTTCATGGGCTTCATTTACTAACGATGAAACCAGTTTTGTACGTTGCGAACGTCAGTGAAGAAGATTTGTTGAATAACGGTGAAAATGAATATGTTCAAAAAGTGCGAGAATATGCGGAAGCTGAAGAAGCAGAAGTGATCGTCGTCTGTGCAAAAATAGAATCCGAGATTGCTGAATTAGAAGGTGAAGAGAGACAAGCTTTTTTAGAAGATCTCGGAATTAAAGAATCAGGACTTGATCAACTCATTCGTGCAGCATATAACTTACTCGGACTCGCGACGTATTTTACTGCAGGAGAAAAGGAAGTGCGAGCGTGGACGTTCCGCCGAGGAATGAAAGCCCCACAAGCAGCAGGAATTATTCATACTGATTTTGAACGAGGTTTCATCCGTGCTGAAGTCGTTTCGTTTGAAGACTTACGTGAAGCTGGTTCGATGGCAACAGCAAGGGAAAAAGGCAAAGTTCGTCTTGAAGGAAAAGAATATATTGTTCAAGACGGAGATGTTATACATTTCCGTTTTAACGTATAAGTAGCATCGAGAAGTATGAGTAAAATGTTTGTGGGAGAACATATGACCTCCCCATTCAATAGCGCGGTAGGATAGAAAGCTAAAAACATGAAAAAGAGACTCTCTTTTTATATGGTTAAGTTTGCACACCAAACCAAAAGGAGAGAGTCTCTTATGAAAAAAGATATCATGAATTGGCCAACATTGAAAGAAATTGAGCGAGATTTATTCAAAGTGCTGCAACACGCCTTTGCGGATGTATTGTCAAAAGTTTTAGAAGACCTTGATCAACAAATTACAGCCACCCGCGATAAAGGACGGTTTCGTTAGTCCCTCAGTCGAATCACTTGCGATGGAATTGGCCGTGTCAGGCCGTTCCTATCGCCATGCATCCTCCTCCTTAGAACAACTTTTAGGCTACCGGGTGATAAGCCACGAAGCCATCCGTCAGCGCATTCTCGAAGCAGAGGTATCTTTTAAAAAAGAAATGAAGCAGGAGTGCCGACTCTTATTTATTGAAGTAGACGGGCTGTATATTAAGCATCAGAGAGAGAAAAAAAGAGGCAGGGAGGAAAAAATTGCATCCGTTCATGAAGGGTGGAAAAGAATAGGGAAACGGGCTTCTCTCGTCAATAAACGGCATTTTGTTCACAAAGGGGAAGTGCCCTTCTGGGACAGCCTTGAGGAGTAAAAATTCTTCGAGATAATCATCCCCTAAATTTTGATAAATATGGGATAATTTAACTGTATTTATCGCTTTTTAGGGGGATTTCTGGATGGTTACAAGAAAAGAAAAA